>NZ_DATBTY010000072.1:0-8987 GCF_036516575.1 Cerasibacillus sp. | reverse complement strand
AATGACAGCTGTTTTCATCTCTTTTTCTTGAAACATTGAAAAGGAGGATAAAAACATTGAAAACAAAGGAACGAGATACATGTTCGTATCAAACAGTGATAAAAGCATTGCTTCAAAGCCGAGCTCAGCTGGAAAAGAGCGGGCCTCGGCAATGATGAAAATCGATGCAAACATAATTAATCCAAGACCGAGCCATAACCCTTTTCCACGAGCTTGTTCTAATCCTTCCTTCCAAATATACGCCATGATAATTGACCCCTTTTATTAAAATATACGAACAATCCCATCATACTTCCCGCCACAATAATCCAAATGATGGCAGATGATTTTAAACGATTTTCCGGCATGAGTGGATGTTGATCAAAAGCCATAACCTCTTCATTACTTAAAAGTTCATTCGCTTTTTCGAAAATCGTTATAGCAGGACTATCAAGAAACAAATATGCCAATTCATTTGCTTCGACTAATTGACTTAATGTTGATGTTTGTTCTAAACCCATATCACTAATGCCATCATTATCTAAGTCAAGCATTGGCGTGTCCCAATAGTTACCGACGCCATTTTTAAACCATTCATTATTGGATTCGCCACCTACTGCTAGAACATTCGTATGGTTACTATGAAACGTATTCTTAGTAAATACATGTGCCGTAGCAGAAGCCCATACTTCAACCCCAACTTGGTTGTTATAAAATTCATTCTGTTCAATGAGATTACTAGTCGATTGTTCTACATAAAGGCCGCGCTGATTCAAATGGAATTCATTTTTTAAAACATGGATATCACGGCTCGTTTGAATGATTAAGCCGAATGCACGAGATCCTTGATTGTATGAGAAGGTATTATTTTTTAATGTAATATGATCTGAGTGCATAATGGCAGCGCCACCGACATTTTGATTAAAATGATTTCCTTCAAACGTGTTATAATTCGAATACATATAATGTAGACCGTATCGCGTTTTTGTCGCGGTGTTGTTACGAATTTCATTATTATTTGCGTATTCAACATAAATACCGTCACGTGTTTTTTCAATATAATTACTTTCTAATTCGTTATTTCCGGCACGATTAATATAAATACCGTAACCTTGGTCACCTAAAACTTCTGCACCAAAGCCAACGATCGTATTATTTTTAATGACATTATTTTCTGTTCGGTTTAAATAAATGCCATGATAACTGTCTGAGATGGATAAGTTTGTTAATGTTGCAGAGTTACCCATAACTCGAACACCAGAATACTCTTCTTTAGAACTACGGCTTAAACCACTATACTTAATTTCCAACTGATCTAAAGTAACGTCATCACTACGAATTTCTATGACATTTCCCGATTTGTCACCGTATATTTTTGTTCCCTTTTTTCCGATGATTGTCAAAGGCTTATCGATGACAACATTTCCTTTATATATTTTTGCATCTAGTTCAAGTACCCCGTTTTTGGGAGTATGCTTAATATGCTTTTGCAACTCATTTGCTTGTGCTGACACAGGATGAATCCCTATACATATTAAAACGGTCAGGATAGCTCCTATGATCGCCCGTTTCATTTTGCTCGGTCCTTCCATAGAGGGAAAACCATGAGTAAAAAGACAATCCCAAGTAATAGAGCACCCCATGTAAAATAACTGTTCGTGACGAAATTTGCGATTGTATTCTCACCGATAATCGGTGGCACAAAAGGATCTAAATCAATCGGAGCTGCAGGATCAAGCTCGGTACCGAATTTCTTCAACCAGCGATACATATCGAATATTCCTAAAGCACCAGCGGCAGCAAAAGTTACAATTAAGCCATAAAGCAATGATTTTTTTCTTAAAAATGCAACGATTATAGTAAGGATAGCGATAGCGACAATGATATAAGGCATGAATTGAAGTTCAGGGAATGTGTCATTACTGAATGGTTTCATGCCGATATAATGATTTAAGCCATTGACGACTTCGATATCACCCGCTAAAGTTGTCGGATATACAATGATGTCCAAGCCTTCTGGATACTGCGGGGCATAAAACTTCATTCCCCACCATGGAACAAATAAACTTAGAACTAAAATAATGGCCGCTGCAATTAAACTGAACATAGATACCTTAGATAATTTTGACTTCATCTTCGTCATCTCCTCTAGTAAAGAAGGATCAGATTCCCGCCCATGCGAGAATCTGTCCTATACATGAAAGGCAATTTACTTAGGTTCAACTAGTAAATAACCGCTCATTTCCTGGTGTAAGGCTGAACAGAAGTTTGTACAATAAATTGGGTAAGTTCCCGCTTTATCTGCTACAAATTCAAGTGTGCTCGTTTGCCCAGGTTGAACTTCAAAGTTCAAGTTATAATCATTAATTCCAAAGCCATGTGTAATATCTTGGTCTAAATCAATATTTGTCATATGGAAGAAGACGCGGTCACCTTGTTTTACTGTTACAGCATCAGGTCGTTTAGCTTTCGCATCGAAAACAAAACGTGAACGAAGCGCAACTCCATAAACATGGACTTCATCACCTTTTCTTTCGATATGAGCATCATCAACAGACCAGACAGAGTTAGGGCGATTTTCATCTTTTTCATATAATTTCATCGGCTTAATTTTATCGCGATGGATAATTTGCGCATAGTGTGGCTCTGGATCGACTGGTGCGGCCATAATATGCTCCATTTTTTCGCCTGAAATATCATATAAATCCATTGATTCTGGATGTGACGGTCCGACAGATAAGAAGTTATCTTTAGCAATTTTGTTTAAAGCAACAAGCCATTTTCCATCTGGTTCAACCGTGTCACCTTCAGCAGCAGTTGAGTGTCCAGGTGAGTAATAAGCTGGTTGGCGATCAATGACTTCACCAGTATCAATCTTCCATTTTACAACTTCTGATGAAATAAACATTGTATTGTAAGCGTGTCCTTTATCATCAAATTGTGTATGCAATGGTCCGAGTGCCCCAGGAGGGTCGACTTCTCTTTCCATGACATCTTCATATGGAAGAATCGGAATACCGAATTTTTCATCATCAAATTCGCCTTTTTCCATGGCTGCAAATGCTTTTTCAAATGAGAACACAGTCATTAATGGTGCTAATTTCCCTGAAGCAATAAAACGTGTTCCATCTGGTGTGACGTCGACGCCGTGTGGTGATTTAGCAACAGGCACAGCATAAATCGCACCTTTTATATCACGTGGGTCAACCATTTTTGCTCCATTTACTTCATCAAAGTTACCATCTTTCACAGCTTCTTCAACTTTTTTCCAATTAATCATGACGATGTAGTCACGGTCATTTTGAGAAGCGTTAATTTCTAAATTTGTTGTTGCAAATTCTGTATTATATGTTGTCATAACAATCCAATCGGATGAATCTTTCTTCCCAGCATCTGATAAGTCATAAGACCATGGTGGAAGAACAATTTGGAATGCAAGATCAAATTCTTTTTTCTTCTTATCAAAAGTTGTCATTGATACGACACCTTTATATTCTTCTTCATACTTATCTAATGACGCATACTCTCCACCTAATGGACGAGCAAATCGTGTAGGTAAAGCGATATATTCCGTATTTGATGTGAGGAATACCCCGGCATGCGGGCCACCCATATTCGGTAAGTCCATAATGTCAACTGTGTGGAACGTACTTAAATCAACAGCAGCAACACGGTTATTTCCTACATCATTCGCAAATAAAAACTCTCCATCATAATCGCCTTCTGTTTCTGAAACGGCAGGGTGGTGGAAGTCTCCCCAAGTATAGCCACCAAGCATTTTTTTCGTTTCTTTATCATAACCATATCCTGTCGCTGGATCTGGTGTAAAAACAGGCACGGTACGAATTTTTCTCATTGATGGAATGCCATAAACGAAAAGTTGTCCCGAATGCCCACCAGATGCAAGCATATAGTACTCATCTAATTCCCCATACGGGACGAAGACTTTTTCAGCTTTAGATTTATTTTCTCCGGAAGCGGCTGAATCCTCTTTTTGAAAGTCACCAAAGAATACAAAAGCGACGAGTAACCCAGCAGCAATCCCTAATACTGCAGATAAAATGCGTTGTACATTCATTATGTGTCCTCCTAACGGTTATTTTTGCTCCGCTGCTTTTTTCAGTGCTTCAACAATCTGTTCCCTTTCTTCATCTGAAAGCGGGTCACCTTCAATGACACCTGTCATTACCTGTGATGTTGGCTCTTTCAAGAACTCATCTAGCTCTTTCCCATGCTTTCCTTTAACATCTGTAAAAGCATTGGATAAGTCAGGACCTGTTGTACCACCATTAGCCCCTAAAGACCCAACAGAGTGACAATTTAAACAGTTATTCGCACTAAGTGGTTCCGCATCAGCAGGTACTGTTTCCTCAGCAACATCTGCTTCTTCATCCGTTTGCTTTTCAGCATCGGTGGCTTCAGCCTTAGATTGTTCAGTTGCTTCAGTATCAGATGATGATGCAGATTGAGCTTGATCCGCTTGATCTCCACCTGAAAAAATAAAGTACCCGCCAGCAAAGGCAATAATGAATGTAATAATAAAAATAATCCCATTTTGCTTCACTATAAAAACCTCCCCTATAAGTCATACACATACCTAATGTGCTAAGCTGTAACTCCCTAACGCTATCCTCCTTTACAATGGATATAATTCAATTTTAGATTGCTAGGAAAAAGAGTGGTGTGATTTAAATCACTACTATTTGACAGTTTTGAATGAGATGTGAATTAATTGTGAAAAGATGAGCATTCACGTTTAAGAGCATAAGAAAGGTGGTAATGATTTAATTCAATCATGTACTCGGAGGATCAAATTCGAGCGGTGCGTGTTCGGAATCGAGCGGTGCAGGGTCGAAATCGAGCGGTGCAGGGTCGGAATCGAGCGGTGCGTGTTCGGAATCGAGCAGTGCGTGGTCGAAATCGAGCGGTGCGTGGTCGGAATCGAGCAGTGCAGGGTCGAAATCGAGCAGTGCAGGGTCGAAATCGAGTGGTGCAGGTTCGAAATCGAGCGGTGCGTGGTTGGAATCGAGCAGTGCGTGTTCGGAATCGAGCAGTGCGGGGCCAAAATCGCGCGATCCCATGCCAGCATCAACCACCCCACGGCTTAACGATTATTTGCTTAATATACCACTGATTTGATATAATTTGAGTGCTTTTGAATAGCGAGGCTGTCTTATAGATGTCTTTATATAGGGAACAAACAAAATGCGATTTATTTTAAAACAAAGAAACAACTACCTACAAACAAAAAAATTGTCGCATTCTACTCAAAAATAAAGATACACAAACGAAGCCAATAATAGGACAAGCCTGCTACTATAGGAGAATGACTATGTATACGACTGATATGTTGATTGCATTTTTCATCGCGATGGGATCAACATTCTTATTAACATATCCAGTTAGAAAATTAGCATTTAGAATTAAAGCCATGGATGTTCCTAATCATCGGAAAATCCATACGAAAGTGACGCCGCGTTTAGGTGGGCTTGCCATCTTTATTGGATCCATGTTAGGGCTCTTATATTTATGGCCCGAACATGAGCATTTACCAGAAATTATTATGGGGTCGATTGTGATCGTTATCACTGGGGTTCTCGATGATAAATATACAATCCGCCCAATAATTAAACTGAGCGGTCAATTAATCGCAGCATCCTTTCTCATCTCATCAGGCCTTATTATAGAAAGAATCACGTTGCCATTTATCGGAGTTATTGAGCTTGGGTTTGTAAGTGTTCTTATTACAGTATTATGGATTGTCGGAATAACCAATGCGATCAACCTTATCGATGGTCTCGATGGCTTAGCGACAGGTGTGACGACGATTGCTTTGACGAGTATTTTTATCATGTCGCTCATTGATTCACAAACGATTGTTGCATTTTTAAGCATTGTCTTAATCGGTGCCAATCTCGGGTTTTTATATCATAATTTCTATCCAGCGAAGATTTATATGGGGGATACCGGTTCGAATTATCTCGGGTTTATGATTGCCGTTGTGTCCATTCAAGGCTTATTTAAAAATATCGCTCTATTTAGCTTTATCATTCCCGTTATTGTTTTAGCCGTACCAATCTTTGATACATTTTTAGCCATTATCCGCCGCATGCGTAATAAAGAAAGTATTGCGATGGCTGATAATAAACATATTCATTATCGAATGATTCAATCAGGGTATAGCCATAAAACAACCGTCTTGATCTTATATGGCTTTAGTGCTTTATTTGGTTTACTTGCTATTATTTTCTCAACCGCAAGTATTACGACATCATTAATTATAACGGTGTTTGTTTTGATTTTACTTCACATTATCGCCGAAATTGCCGGACTCGTTATGGATGGTAAACGCCCTGTATTGGATGCGATTTTACGGATCATTCCTATGAAGAGAAGGGAAAAAAAGAAGTAGTTGAGCTAGCTACAATATGTCATATGATTCTGTCTCGCCACCATTGAAAGAAGTAGTTTTCATAACAGAAACTACTTCTTTTTCTATTCTATTAATAGATATAGTTATGACTTATAGTAATAGTTATATAACACTATAAAGAATTGTCTAAACAGGGCGAATACTATCGAAATATGCAAAAATAGTATAATACAACTAGGACCTATGGCACTTGTGTAAATATTAAGACAAAGGCACAATAGTAATATCCGACATTGATAGAAAGGGGGAACATTTTACTAGAAGGCAAATCAATATTGTGTCATTGTGACCATGTCTTTCATCCTATCGCGATTGACCATCTAATATATCCAACCAAAAGCTTTTATTCAATTTTGTTTTACAAGAAAATATAATCAAACACTTAATTAAATGAAATGAAGAGTTTTTTTATGACAAATTATCTAAAAATTATAAATAAATCGTTGTATTTGACTAGATGGATTTTTCGGAGATATAGATTGGTAGAAAAGAAATCTCACACTGACACAATTAACGCTATATTATTTGATGGATTATTTTTTATCAGGGAGGAAAGAGAATGCACCGGTCATTAAGAAAAATAAGTGCGATCTTATTAATCTTCATTCTAGCATTTAGTCAAGCGACATTTGCTAGTGCACAGTTACCGATAAAAGAACTTCCAGTTAAAAAGGAAAAACCGTCGGTAACACAAGTTCTTGAAACAGAAGACCCGGAAAAGGAAGTCCGTGTCATTGTTGAATTGAAAGGTGAGGCACCAATTGAGAAGGCAACGAAACGAGGTGTCTTATTCAAAAGCCTTTCAAAAAGTGAACAAAAGAAACTACAACAAGAAGCTACTTCAAAACAAGATAAAGTTAAACAAGAAATAAAAAAGAAAGATGTCAAACCAAATTACTTACAAGATTTTAATACAGTAGTAAACGGCTTTAGTGCCGAAGTTAAAGTAAAAGACATTAAAAAGATTGAAAAAATTAAAGATGTTGCAGGCGTACATCTTGTCAATGAGTATGAGCGCCCAGAAGTAAAGCCAGATATGAAGTATAGTAAAGAGCTAGTTGAAGCTCAAAAAGTGTGGCGAGATTTTGAAAACAAAGGGGAAGGCATGGTTGTAGGAGTCATAGATACTGGTATTGACCCAACTCATCAGGACATGGTTTTATCTGATGAACAAACAGCTAAACTAACAGAAGCCGATGTCAATAATAAAGTAAACGAACATGGTCTCCCTGGAAAATATTATACAGCTAAAGTACCATACGCATATAACTATATGGATGAAACACATGAAATTATAGAAGACCATTCTGATGCGTCTATGCACGGAATGCATGTTTCTGGTACTGTTGGTGCAAATGGTGATGAAAAAAATGGTGGCATCACAGGTGTTGCACCTGAAGTCCAAATTCTTGGTTTAAAGGTTTTCGGAAATGACCCATTAATGCAATCAACATTTGGAGATGTTTATGTAAAAGCGATCGATGATTCGATTAAACTAGGCGCAGACGTTCTGAACTTAAGTCTCGGTGCACCTGCCGGATTTGTTTCCGATGAATCCCTTGAACAACAAGCTGTGACTAATGCGGTGGAAAACGGCATTGTCGTATCCATCTCAGCCGGTAACTCAGCGTTTTTCGGTGATGGTTTCTGGTATCCAACTGTATCCAACCCGGATTATGGTGTAAATGGCTCACCAGGCGTCGCATATAATAGCTTACAGGTAGCATCATTTGAAAATGACTTTATGGAAATGGATGAAGTCGTCTATTCTATTGATGGTGAGGAAACATCCACCCCATTTATGTCGGCAGGAAAAACACATCCAAATGATGTGTCCGAAAAAACATTTGAAGTCGTAGAAGCTGGATTAGGCCATCCAGAAGAGTTTGAAGGAAAAGACTTAAATGGTAAATATGCATTGATTCAGCGTGGAGATTTACCGTTTACCGAAAAAGCGTTAAACGCGCAAGCTGTCGGAGCAGCTGGTGTCATTATTTATAACAATGAAGACGGATTTATAAATATGGCATCTGAAGATACAATCGTTATTCCACAACTATTTATGCTGAAAAACGATGGAGATAAACTCGTGGAAGCACTAAAAGATGGAAAAGCCGCAACCGTAACATTCACGGGTGAAGAAATCCCAACCGTTAACCCTGACGCGGGGCTTATGAGTGATTTCACTTCATGGGGCTTAGCATCAAACTTAGATTTTAAACCAGAAATTACGGCACCAGGTGGCATGATTTTATCGACATTAAATAATGATCAATACGGTATGATGAGTGGTACGTCAATGGCAGCACCACATGTTGCCGGAGGAAGTGCACTCGTTCTAGAGCGAATTGCTAATGAATTTAAACTTGATAATGCTGACCGTGTAAAACGTGCAAAAAATATTATGATGAACACATCTAAACCGGTTAATTTTGGTGACGCACCAGTATCACCACGTCGTCAAGGAGCAGGTTTAGCACAGTTCCACGCGGCTTTAAAAACACCGGTCATGGTAACAGAATCACAGACGAAAGAAGCAAAAGTAGCATTAAAAGAAATCGCATCTAACAAAGTA
>NZ_DATBTY010000071.1:0-1646 GCF_036516575.1 Cerasibacillus sp. | reverse complement strand
ATAATATATCTAATAAAGATGAAAGTAGGAAGATACATTGTCACAAGCTAAAACAATACAACTCATTTTAAATCATATGATGCGTTCTTTAAAAGAAGTGATTCCATTTAGCATTGAAATTTCTGCACCGACAGTGACTCCAGAGCCTTATATTCAAAAAGAAATTAGTGTACTCATTGGACTTGTCGGAGATACGAAAGGTCGAATTTTAATTGATACATCACTAAATACGATGAAAGAAGTAGGAAAAGAAATGTTTAAAATGGACATTTCAGATGAATTTGTTGAATCTTTAAGTGGTGAAATTGGTAATATGCTCGCTGGAAATTTAAGCGTCGGACTCGAAAGTGATAAAGTGATGACGGATATTACGACTCCAACTGTTATGACAGGTTCTGCGAAATTCCACGGTTTCGGAAAAGCAATCACACTGCCTGTATTATTGAACGGTGAGGAAAAAATAAAAGTATTAATTATGTTAGATGACGAATAAGAAACGAGACGAGGAAATGAAAGAGCGTATAAAGGAATGGATTTAATACGTGATTAAAGTTGACGAAGTACCGCGAAACGGATCATTTCCTTATTACTACACTCATCTATATGTTCCGAATATTAAAGCAAGCTTACTTCTTTTTTGCTTTTTATTGTGCTGATGCAACTACTTTCACTATGTACATTACTAGCGTAAAGTGAAACTTTGTACGATACTCTACTTCACTTTCATATTTTCTGTTCACCGATTCATTTATTAAAATGAAAGCATCGTATCAAGTACTCTTTTTTTATTAGATAAATAACTGTATATACTTTACAATTCATTGAATAACATACAATTAAAAAAAGTCCCTTCTATTTTTAATGTAGAAGGGACTTTTAAAATTATTGTTCACCGCTTAATTTGACTAAAATTTTCGCTTGTGATTTATCTGAAATTAAAACGTCGAATCCTTTTTCAACGATGTCGTCTAATTCAATTTCGTCGGTAATAATACCATCCGTGTTCAACTGACCTGTGCTCATTAAGTCAATCGTTTGTTGGAATGAAGATGGTGTGTACGCAATACTTGATGTAATTTTAACACCTGTATTAATTAACTGAAGTGGGTTCCACGGAATTGGGTTCGCAAAGATTGAGACGATAACCATCGTTCCACGTGGACGTGTTGAATCAATCGCTTGTTCAAATGTCGCTTTCACACCTGCTACTTCAAATGAAACGTCTACACCGTAAGGTACGATTTCTTTAATCGCTTCTACTGGGTTCACTTCGCCTGAATTGACAACATGTGTCGCACCCATTTGTTTTGCTTTCGCTAAACGTTCTTCTGATAAGTCGAGCACGATAATTTTACTCGCGCCTGCTGCTTTTGCTGCTGCCGCTGTTAATAAGCCAATTGGACCTGCTCCGAATACGGCAACCGTATCTCCAAAGCGTAAATTAGATTCTTTCACTGCTTGTACGCCGACTGCTGCCGGTTCAACGAGCGCACCGTGTTGCAACGTTAATGGCTCTGGTAAAACGTATATATTTGATTCTGGAGCGTTTGCAAATGTCGCGAATCCACCATCACCATGAAGCCCGATAAAGTTAAAGCCGTCATACGTATCGTATTCTTCTGGTTTGTTTCCATATGTTAATGTTG
>NZ_DATBTY010000070.1:0-8051 GCF_036516575.1 Cerasibacillus sp. | reverse complement strand
ATACCGAAAGTAGAAGCGGAAGATATGGAAGGATCTATTGCTGAAATGGATCCAGCAATCGCTAAAATGTTAGAGGAAATGAAGAAACGACTGAAAAGAAATGGATTTTAAACAATACTCGTTTGAAAGTTCTTATAAAGGTTAAAGTATTATACGTGAATTAAAGGGGGAAGATGAATATGGGGATGCTATATAGGGAAGTATCTGATATGAGAAATGAAACTGAAAAACAGAAGCAAGACATCATTTGGAAAATTTTTGATCGTACGTTAACTGTTCGAAATGTCCCTTATTCTATACTAGATGCTGAGGATGAGAAGTTTATCAGTGCAGGAACTAGCCTAAAATTAGAGTTGCTTAAAGAATTAATGTTACAGGAAGAGATTCCTTCTGAAGTAGACTTTCGAGAAGTCGCTAATTTGAAATTTTCAAATTGTTAGTGGAAGGAATTGCCCTCCATTTTTGATAGGGAGAACATGAAAAAAGAAGGGGCAGCTGGGGCTCTTGATAACACGATTATATCTGTTAATCTAAAAGTAGTTCTTACGCGTATTTGGTGAAAATAAGTCTGGAGGGGTAAGGTGATTTGAATATGAAAGCATTCGGAGCCACTCATGTTAGATGTTTCATCGCCAACACCTTTTTCTTTTTATTAAACTGACATGATCTTTGTCACGTTACCAAGTTCGCGTAAGAACCATTTTCTGGTTGCTAAGTACATCTTGAAATAAGTATACTTTTCATTTGAAATAAATATAGACAATAAAAGAGAGAAGAGCGTGAACTCTCCTCTCCGCAGCCATAGCTGTTAGGGCGGTGGTTGTCAAATAACTTAACTTATTCAGTCTTTCGAGAACCATCCTTAGGCTCCCTACGGCGCAGGGTGGTTTTCTTTTTGTCTAAAAAAGTTTTCCGGAAGAGATAGGAGCTTACCGCCTGTGTAATCCCCTTCAGAGCTTCTTTTAAAAACTCAAGAATTATTTCCATGGTTATTACCTCCTTTGCCTGTACCAAGACTTCAATACTTTCAGCCAGCGATTTAAGATCGCTGAACACATCTAAAGCGAGTTTAATTTTGCTCATCGCTATCGCGCTCCTTTCTAGTTTCTACATCATCTTCCTTGTCTTTATGAGGCATGAACAATTGATTTTCCAGCCGTTTGGAAACGATGTTCATTGCAGTAAGCACACATAACATTTCCGCTTATAACTTTTTCTCTGTTACTATTTTTATGTTTTCGTCATTTCTTGTTTGATTCATTATCTAAGTCACCTCCTTCCACTAAATAGCCCTTCACTTATTAGCCAATGAGAACAATACTTTGGTAACCTAAAATTCAAAAAAATTTTTTAATTTCTTTAAAATCGCATTTCTTCTCTTTAAAACAGTGACATGGGAAGCGTTGATTTTCTTTCCAGCTTCACGTGTTGTGAGCTCTTGGTAGAAAAGATAATCAATCAATTGTTTTTCTTGTTCATTCAACACATCCATCGCTTCTTGAAGAATTAGGAGCATCGCTTTATGTTCGATAATCTCTTCAACCGAATCCTCTGCATTAAAATCTTGACCGACATCCATTAAGCGCTGAATGGAATCTTCTTTACTTGGCACAAAGGTCACTTCTTCCTTTTCCAGATCCACATCAATCCGTCCAACCTTTACATCACTTTCCAGGTATCTCTCCCTGCGCTTCATTTTGTAATATTCCTTGTAAAATTCCGCCGTGACAGGTACTTTTTGACCGCTGACTGTAATGTACTTTTGTTCGTTTGACATAAAAATGCCCCTCTCTCGGGGAGAAAAGGGCATAACAATCAGCCGAAAAACTCACCGTTTTTTTAAAACAGGAGCCTTTTGGCTGATTTGGTTTTTATAGAGTCCTTCTAGTGACTTTCATTGTCCAACTTTTGGAACTTTGATAGAATAAAAGTTATATATGTGTACGGAAATCACTATTTGTTGTAACCCCTACACGTAAAATGATATTCTCATTTGCTAATTTTGTAATTTGGACAAAGTTTGGGGGGTGTTTGGCTAAAGTTTGGAAAAATGAATTATAGAGGGTGGGAGGGTTATACAATGGATGTTTTGAATTTTTCCTCTTTTGCAAAATCGATAAAAAAGGGAATGGCTAAACCAACGAATATAGGCATAACAAAATTATTGTTAGGGTTCATTGTTGGACATGAAAGTGTGTTAAATACGGAAGGACAACCATATAACATAAGCAACTACTACACGAACAGATGGTGGAATCAGCATGAAGATATACCTGAACCAATAAAAAAAGCCGCAGCATCACCAGAAATCAAGGCGTTGGCTGTGACTTATTTTGAAAGCGAAGTCATCCTTAAGCTCAGTCCACAAAAAGAGGCTGATACGTATTCGGCATTGCTTGATTTAATAGATTCAGATACTGAATTGGCAGCGGAGACACGAAAAGCTTTTTTATCCCATTATGATAAAAATGAAATGGCACTTTTTCTGTGTGATACATTTTTGTATGCAGTTCAAAAAAATAATAAAGCAACAAATATAGAAACAAACACACAGATAGAAACCAAGGTCACAATCGAAGAAGATATCCGCAAATTAGGCGATCTGTTACAACGATTACCAAAACCTATTCAACTGATTCCCCCAGAAGATTTAGAAGAACATGAAATGATTTACATATCAGAACTCCTTGCAGCTTATTCCGAACATGAGGGGGTAAGAATCACTAATAAAGATGCGCTTGTATCCTATCCGAAATACAAAAGGAATTTTGACAGACAAAGAAAAGATTATTTTGCGGCAGAATCTGTAAGACAATTTTCAAGAGACACACTTACATTCAATAAAACAGACGAATTTAAAGTTTTAAAAGATGAGACATATAATGGAATCATCGATGTTTGTGAAGATGAATACTCGAGTGGTTTTACACGTCTAAACGGTGTAATGAAGCATGTAACTACCATTCAACTAAATAAATCACTACTTACTAAATTACCTGGCTATGTTAGCAACAGTGAAAAGAAAGGGATTTGTCACTTATTAGTGAATGACGGTGACATCAAATGGGCGGTGGATAATGAATAGCATTTTTAACAGCCCGTTTGAAATCTCTTTGCGGGTAATCATAATATTAAGTGAGTATGAAGACTCATATCTATCAGCAGATATGATCACAGCCATAGATTTTATGTCAATTTACAGTAATGCCTTTGGACTTGCTGATACAAACCTTCATGGCGATAATCCTTTTAAATTTAGTGAATTGGCAAGTCGGCGAGAGCTTGTACAAATAGCATTGAAAGAACTAGTTGCAAACGGCTTTATTTCGGTCAACTCTAGCAAAAATGGATTTATGTATTTTATCACTAACAATGGATTGCGATACTCCGATTCATTTGAAAGTAAATACGCAAATACCCTAAGGGAAATGGTTTTTAAAGTGCGTGAATACACAGCTCATCAATCTGAAAAGGACGTAGTGAACAGAATCAACACTGTCTTTTTCCGTTCTTTAAAAGGAGGAGGAAACTAATTGGCAAACTTCTATATCAAAAGGATTTCACTGACGGGTAGACAGGTTGAAACTGCCAGTGTTTTGTTTGAAAAGGGACTAAATATCATCTACGGTCCATCTAACACTGGAAAAAGCTATATCGCGGAGTGCATTGACTACATGTTTGGTAGTGATGCGAAGACCTTTAGAATTGGTTCGGAAACCGGATATGATTGCGTCACAATGCTTGTTATTTATAACGGTGATGAAATTCATCTAGAGCGATATTTTGAAGACAACAATATATATGTTGATAGTCATAATAGTGATATAAAATCTGGAAAATACACTAGGAATAAAGGGAAGGCTAATATTGGTGATATGTGGCTTCGATTGATGGGGATTGATGATCCACCAAAGATATTAGCGAATGAGAACTTCCATAGATGGGCTTTAACTTTAAGGACAATTTTACATACCTTTCTTATTGATGAAGACGATATTATTCAGACCGGAAGCATTTTCTATAAAAGAGCAGGCTATTCAAAAACAGCAATCTTATCGTCCTTGCTTTATTTTATGACTAATGATTCACTTGAACATTATGATGCACGTGAAGCCAAAAGCATTAAGGATGCAAAAAGAAATGCAATCATCGAATACATAAACAGTAGCCTGTCAAACTTAGCTAACAGGAAAAATGATTTAAGAGAGCAAACCGTACCAAAAATTGAAGAAACACAAGGAAAAATTAATTCTATTATGGATGAAATTTACAGTACCGAAGGAAATCTTTCTGCTGCAGTCGAAAGAAGTGAAAAGCTATCACATGAAATATACGAGATAAATAGCAAACTTGCTGAGTCCACCATGCTTCATAACCGCTACCAAGCACTCCGAAGCCAGTATATTTCTGATATCCGCCGCCTAACTTTTATTGTGGATGGAGAAATCCATAGAGAGAGTCATGCGGAAACAACCCGTTGTCCTTTTTGCGATGGCACACTTGGAAAAGAGGAGGTTGAGTCTTGTGCGGAAGCAGCTGGTTCTGAACTACGGAGAATCCAAGCGCATCTGAATGATTTGAGGGATGCAGAAGAAAATATTATTATGGAAATAAATGAACTCAATGAAACTAGTAATTCACTTAAAATAGAACGCACAAATGTAGAGAAGGTGATTGATTCTAAGTTGAAACCTAAAATCCACACACTTCGACAAACTTTATCTGATTACAGGAATTCAATAGAAGTTCATCAAGAAACATCCGTTATTGGGCGATTTGAAAATGACATGATAACAGATTTGAAAAATTATGAAGGCGAAGATGAGAACGAGGTTAAATACAAACCGAGGGATCACTTTAATGATCAAATGATTGGTCACTTTAATGAAATTCTTGATAAGATTCTAGACAATTGTAGTTTTGAAAATTATAGCTCCTCCTATTTCAGCAAGGATACTTTCGACGTGGTCGTAAATGGCAAAGCCAAAGCGAAATTTGGAAAAGGTTATCGGGCATTCTTAAATAGCGTTTTGGCACTCACCCTGATGGAATACCTTGCAACATACGGGGTCTATAAACCGGGGCTGTTAGTCATTGATTCTCCCATTCTGTCATTAAAGGAGAAAACCAGTGAAAAAGCTTCTGATAGTATGAAAAAATCATTATTTCGCTATATGTTAAACAACCAACAAAACGGCCAGACAATTATTATTGAGAATGAGATTCCTAAATTAGATTACACACACGCTAATCTTATTCACTTTACCAAGGATCCGAATATAGGGCGTTACGGTCTATTACATGGTATTACAGAATAAATTATTGAAAGGGACTAAGCCAGCCATAGCGTAGTCCTTTTCTGTTTTCCCAATAGACAACTAAAAAGGAACCAACCATAAGGTCAGTTCCTCTTCACCATCACACCCAGAAACTCAAAGGCTGAGATGATTGTTCCATGTACCTTGATATAAGCGACAAAAAGCTAGTAAGTGTTTACATTAGCACCTCTTTGTTTCCCGGTTTATTGTTTGTAAAATACGTCGATATTACGTTTTAAACAATTTAATCTGCTTGGGTTGTATATCAAGGTTCTTTGCAAAAGCATCAATGCGTTTGATGTCACCAGCACTGTACCAACTGATGAACCATTTCATATTTGATGAATTCCTATTTATTTTAATGATTTCTTTAAAGTAAGGATAGTCAACAACCGAAAGAGAATGACCTATAACAACTACTGTATCTATATCTGCACAAGCCAGGAATGTTTCTTTATTCGCTTTAATCACATCATTGGATTTCTTAGCAGTTGAAGAATAGTAATTACTTAATTGATACCCAGCGGTTGCATGCAAATCATAGGTAGTTTGGTTTTTCATTCTTAACTGATCACTTTTAAAATCGCTTGCATTAAAATCCAGTTCATGATTAGCCATGTCAGAATGTCCCAAAATCAACTCTTTGTTTTTATCTCGTCTTTCCCCGTGAATATAGAAAATATTCTGTTTAGACACACCATAAATGGTCTCAAGAAATTCCGTGTAATTAAAATTTATAAACCTTGCTGCAGTATTTATAATCTGCTTGAGCGGTGTGTTAGAAATAGTTGGTTTTAAAGTAACTATCCATTTTCTAAATTGCTTTGGCAACTCTTCCATAATAGTATATGTAGGGGCCATAGCTGCTTCAGATGCCATGAAAAAATTTGCTGCAGAAAAATCATCATCATCTTGTTCTTTTACGTCAAAAATATCCATCCAATCATTGAGCGTAACGAGCATCGATTCATCGTCAATATAAGCAAGACTTTCCTCAAAATCAGCCCATAAATCTTCCTTTCGGATATACATTTCCAATGCTTCCCTAAGTTCGTTACGGCGTCCCATGGAATCTCTGAAATGATAGTAACTTGATGGAACACCATGCATGAGATCAAATCCGTTTCCAATAATGTAAAGAGTCGTATTGGGATCAGCTGATTGCATTTCTACTTCTTCTACTTGTTCAAATTGTAAATTTGCTAAAACATGAGCTAGTTCCTGTTCTTTACGTCTCTGCTCATGTTGAAACTTCCTTTTTTCACGGCATGATTTACATCTTTTAGGAGTATGAAGACCTTTCTTTTTATAAAAATCCTTCTCTCCTTCTGTAAAAAATGCTGCATGACACTCCTTGCACTTCAATAAAAACACCTTTTCATCTGGCACAATCACACCTCTTTTCTGATTGACGCATTGATCTAGTGGTAGCTTTCACTATTTTAGGACTAAGCCTAATCACGGATCGGTCTTTTTTTGTTAACTTATTCTTTCATATCGTTGATGATTGTTCCCATTTATCTTCACGCCATGTGAATTTAAATTGGGGAAACTTCCATTATCGTACTCAGCTTTAAATTTCTTGCCAAAAGTAGTAGGGGAGGAAATACTACTCCAACTTGCACCATAAATGTCTTTCAACTCCATGACTTGATTTAACGGCATCGCAGAAATTAACTTTTTAGCGTCTTTGAGCTCTTGCGGATTCATCCAATTCACCCCTCTCTCCCATAATTCTACCAAATTAAAAAAGAAAGAACTAACCCGAAGACTAGTTCTTCCTTGCCAATCCAACTTCTAACGAATTGTCGGAATAGTGTGAGTGCCAGGCACCCTGTATTAACGTTCTAAAATTTATAACTTTCCGGATCAGTCCCTAACTTTCTTAGTGCTTTATCGGATTTAGTTGATGTACTGCCCAAAGTTGATGATGATAAGAACCCCTCAATGTAACTGTCCGAATAGGCTGCTCCTGTATCATCATTGATAATTCCATTGCTATGAATCCAGTTTTTAAAATCTTCCATAGTGAAAGGTTCCGTAATCTGTCCACTTATGACTGCTTGCTCTAATTTTTCAAGATTTAGATACATTTGTATTTAATCTGTATTTATTGAGGTCAGTATTCAATCAATTACAGCGCTGAATAAGTTCATTGTATGTATTTCGCAACTGAAAAAATGATTTGTTCATTAATTGAAAACTGATGGTGAGTAAATTGAATAATATAATCATACTAGTAAATTGGTGTCTAAAGTAGAGCTGATTCGTAATAGATCAACTCTACTTTTTTCATTTTATAATTGATTTAACTTTTTACAACTCATTTAGATAAAGGTGAAATTTGAGGATTATTAAATCGAATTTTTAATTTTGGGAATTATTATTTAAAAGTGGTGTTTTACTCTTGCTCATTTGTTTTAAATTTTTTATAATAAGAACAAGCGTTCCTTTTTGTTCCTCGGTTGAAGTGGTGATTCCAAATGATAGAATCGGCTAATTTGGATATTCATTCGTTTGGGAATGGACTTCATTCATATTCTCACAATTAAAATTCGTGGTATAATATGGATATATATAGCTGTTTGAAAAGAGATGTAGGTGGTTTTTGTCTGAAAAAGAGTGAGAAAGTCGAAGTCATCCCAAATGCAACAGAGGAGATGATGAGATGAGTAAACGTGCTTTACGGCGAATGCCATTAGAGAAGTTAATGGATTTAAAAGTGGATTATGC
>NZ_DATBTY010000069.1:0-18942 GCF_036516575.1 Cerasibacillus sp. | reverse complement strand
TTTTTCAACAAATATAGGGAATCTACATAGTAGTCACCCTTTTGATTGTACTAGTATTTGTTCTAAAAACAATTTAACTAAAGTGAGGTGAAGATGCATGAGTGAGAAAAGAGAACCTGAACAAAAACTTGTAGAAAAACAACGCAGAAAAGAACAACATGGCACGAATCCGGATAAGTATGAACCGAAAAAAGGGTTCGCAAAAGACGGCAATGCCCGCGGTGTCGTTCCTAAAAATAGTGACGACCAACCGAAAAAGAAAAAACATGAATAAAAAGAAACACCTTTTCGTCGGGGAAAACGAAAAGGTGTTTAATTTTTATATCAGGGAATTTTTATAAGGGAGTTTGTTATGACTAGATGAGGAATTAACGTATTTCTTTAAATTCAGTTTCAATCTTTTGATGACCGTCATTGCTTTCAAACACTTCCCGACGCTCCAATTCAAAGCGATCCATAATCGGGATGTCGTTCACTGAGAATAAATAAGTGTTTTGAAGCGCATGATGTTCATACCAAGCCCAGTTTGGAATGACGAAGTAATCGCCCTTCTTCCAATTAAATCGAACACTATTAATGACAGAATACCCTTCGCCTTCATGCACATGAACAATTGTGGAGTGTGTATGTCTTTGTGCTTTTGTCGATAAACTTTGTGGTAAATATTGCATTCGAGTACCCATCGTTGGATTTGCTGACTTTCCAGTCGATGGATTGATATACTCTACTGCAAATCCTTCATATGGATCTGGATCGAAGTTCATTAAGCCTTCAATTGCATCAACAGTACGTGACCATTTATAGTTCGCTAATGGCGCGACGTCGTATTGAGCGTCACCAACAGGACGGACCATTCCACCTTGATAACGTTTTTCCGAGAAGTTATCCGGTACATTCGGTTGCTGCAACCCTTCTTCATACGGTTCAAAGAATGTACCACCGATTGAATAAATCGTCGGGATGTCTAATGCGTCCATCCAGATCATCGGCTCATCACCATCATGTGCATGACCGTGCCATAAGTTTTTAGGTGTAATGAGGAAATCTCCTTCCTCCATATACACTCGCTCACCTTGTACGATTGTATATGCTCCACTGCCCTCAGATATGAAACGCAATGCACTTTGTGTATGACGATGAGAAGGCGCTTCTTCGCCCGGTAATAGTAACTGTACCGCCGCGTACAATGTTTGCGTTGTAGAAGCCCATCCCCAAGGTTGTCGATACGTTAGTCCTGGATTTTGGAAGTAGATTGCTCGGCGTTCTCCACCGCGTTCCGGTGTGAAAATTTCTGATGCTTCCATCAATTTCTTTTTCAACAATTCACCTGACCATAAATAAGCTTCCGCATGAGGTTTCGGTGTTTTATTCATAATTTCTGGAATCGCTTCCCAAAGAGGTCCCAAGTTGTACTGTTGAATATCTTGCGTAAAATCTTTAACTGTATCACTCTTCATAAAGTTTTGAATGTCTTCGCCTTTATTGCTCATTATGCATCCTCCTTCACTCTTTTACAGGACTTACCTTATTTTCAAGTGTTCCAACTCGATCAATGTCAATCGTAACGACGTCTCCTTCTTTTAAAAATCTCGGTGGATCCATCGCTACTCCGACTCCTCCAGGGGTACCCGTTAAAATGATATCGCCCGGTTTCAACGTCATTAAATTCGATAAAAATGCTACGAGTTTCGGAACTGTAAATACTAAATTTTTTGTATTCGTTTGTTGGCGCACTTCACCATTCACTTTTAATGTTACCGCCAATCCTGATGGATCTTGTAATTCATCAGATGTCACAATCCACGGTCCGATTGGTGCACTGCCATCAACACTCTTCCCTTGGAGCCACTCTAATGTTCGACGTTGAATATCACGATAAGTCACGTCGTTTGCAATTGAATACCCTGCTACATAATCGAACGCATCTTCTTCTTTAACATTTTTCGCTTCTTTTCCTACAACAAAAACAAATTCCGCTTCGTAGTCTAATTGTTCTGAAATTGGATAAAATGGAATGTCATCTTCTGGACCGATAATCGTATTTGCAAACTTCGCGAATACGACAGGATATTCTGGAATTTCACGTCCCATTTCTAAAATATGCTCTCGGTAGTTATGTCCAACACAAATGATTTTTTCAGGTTGGTGGAGTGGTGCTAATAGCTTTACCTGCTCTCGCTCATAAACTGTCCCTTCTGCATTTTTCAATACATAATCGATTACTCCGCGAGCTGCTTCCATTGAATCTTCGCCACCGCGTAAAAAATCTTCCATCGTACTCGGAACATACGCTTGAGCTTTCTCTTCGATTCTCGTCTTCCCTTCATTGTGCAACATTTGTTTATAAGACGCGTGTAAATCGATGACACGATCTCCATCTACATATGCTCCAATTGATTGCTTCTCTTCATACTGGAAAGTTACTAATTTCATTTTCCTTCACCAAACCTTTCTCATCGTTTAACCTCTTCGTAATGACGAACCATTTGTTCATAATGACTTTGAATATGACCAACGATTAAATGCTCAATGATAAAAGCAATTGTTTTTCCTTCAAAATTCGCATTATAACTCGGTGCTTGAATCGTTAAATGTTTCGGTTGTAATTTTTGAAACATCTCCTCTATATGTTGCACTTCTTCGTGCAATTGGAAGATTAATTCTTCAACAGTCTTTTGACTGACTACTTGTTTATTAACTGCAACTAATCGACGAACATGTTCATGATTGCGTCCCCACCTTCCTGTTGGCTCGATCAATAAACTTTCTATATCTTGACGCCAAAATGGAATTGCTTCTGTCACGTGGGACACAATTTGCATCACTGACCACTTCTCGGGAGAAGGAGCTATCCAATAAAACGTTTCATCTTTATCTCGTAAAAAGCGAACAATATGTGCCGTCGTTTCTTCGTACTGTTTAAACCACCGTTGAAATTGATTCATATTATTCTCCTTTACATCATTTGTTGTTCAATCTTTTGTTTAATCATTAACTTGCTAATCTTACCAGAAGCTGTAACTGGTAAATCTCTAAATATAATAATGCGATCAGGGACTTTATATTTCACTAGTCGCTCTTTTAAATATTCAAGAATGATTTCTTCCTTCACTGAACGACCTTCAACGAGCGAAATACAAGCAATCGGTATTTCACTATAAATTTCATGAGGCACTCCGATCACCGCTGCTTCTTTTACATCTGGATGCTCATGTAAAATTTCTTCAATTTCTCTCGGGTAAATATTAAAGCCACCACGAATGATCATTTCTTTTTTACGTCCGACAATTTTAACGTAACCATTTTCATCAATCATAGCCATATCGCCCGTTTTGAAATATCCATACTCATCAAAAGCCTCTTTCGTTTCCTCTGGCATTTTATAATAGCCTTTCATCACACCAGGCCCTCGGCAAAGCAGCTCTCCAACTTCTCCAACTGTACATCGTTTCCCAAAATCATTAACTACTTTAATCTCTACTCCAGGAATTGCTCTTCCTACAGTTTCTGCTCGCATTTCGTCACTATCTTCAAAGCTTGTAATTGTTAATGTTGCACTCGTTTCAGTAGCACCATATGCTACTAAAATATTGCAATTCATTTCTTTTCGAATCCGTTTGACAATTTCGACAGGACAAGGAGCTGCAGCCATTTCTCCCGTTCGAAGAGAGCTTAAATCGTATTTATCAAAATGTTCAGAATTCAATTCTAAAATAAACATTGTCGGTACTCCAGGATGAATTGTAATTCGTTCTTTTTCAATTAATTGCAAAGCCCCTCGTACGGAGTATTTTTCCATCAAAACAATTTTAGAAGCTGTCCATAATGAGCGTAACGTGAACGTTACCCCCATAATATGAAATAATGGATTGGGAATTAAATAACGATCTTCTTCTGTCGCTTGCATAACAGTAGCACCAGCATGAGCGGAAAATAATATGTTTCCTTGTGTTAACATCGCTCCTTTTGGCTGTCCTGTAGTTCCTGAGGTGAACATAATGACACCTAAGTCATCTTTACTCACTTCTTCGATCTCATCGTTATAGTGTTCGACATATCGAAGCGCTTCCTCAATTGATGAATATTTTGATTTTTCCACAGTCATTATTGATAAGTTTAATTTTTTATAATCTTTTATTTTTTCCATCATTGTAGGATTAGACGTAATGATAACTTTTGGCTCTGTTTTGACTAAAACATATTCACTTTCAATCTCTTGATACGATGGATTTAAAGGAACTACAATTGCCCCTAACTTCAATGTGGCATAAAATGCAATAACATATTGCACACTATTCTCGATAGCAATGACCACTCGATCTCCTTTACGTACATGCATCTCTTTATAAAGATAAGAAGATAATCGAGAAACTTGTTCTTCTAATTGTGCATATGTTAATCGATGTTTCGAATCAACAAGCGCTTCTAACTTTGGATATTTCTCACTTTGCCTTTGTAATAAATCACCAATATTGGATACCGAATTGTAGTTAAGCAAACGAATCACCCCTTGAACATTTATTAATCGTAAATTGCTTCCCAAATCGATGCGATTCCTTGACCTCCTCCGATACAAGCAGATGACACGGCATAACGTGCTTGTCTACGATGTAATTCTAAAATCATCGAATACGTAATACGCGTTCCACTTGTTGCCAATGGATGTCCAATTGCGATTGCCCCCCCATTGACATTCGCTTTTTCCAAATCAAAACCTAATGCTTTTTGACAAGCCAAATATTGAGCAGAAAACGCTTCATTAATCTCAATTAAATCCAGATCCTCTATTGTCAAGTTCGCCTTCTTTAAAGCTCCTCGAATAGCAGGTACAGGTCCAATCCCCATAATTGTCGGATCAACTCCTACTACTTCATATGACACGAGCTTCGCTAACGGACGAAGATGATGTTTTTTCGCATAGTCTAATGTCGTAACGATAACGGCCGCTGCACCATCTACCATACCGCTCGCATTCCCTGGCGTCACAACGCCCCCTTCGATAAAACGTGCTGGGAGCTTCGCTAATTGTTCCATGCTCGTCTCACGAACATGTTGATCTTCTTCTAATAAAATTGTCCCTTTTTTCGTTTTCACTTCAACTGGAACAATTTCCTCTCGTAACTTATCTCGATTCTTTCGTGCACGTTCATGACTGGAATATGCATGGGCATCAATTTCTTCTCGTGTTAATTGATATTGTTTCGCCAAATTTTCAGCCGTTACTGCCATCGTACAACCGACATTTGTATCTAATAATCCATCCCATAACCAATCTTGAATTTCTGGACTTCCTAGAGGGGATCCCCAGCGCATACCACGAATAACATGGGGTACTTGACTCATATTTTCTGTACCGCCTGCTAACACAACTTCAGCATCTCCTAATTGAATGCTTTTTGCTGCTTGGATTAACACTTCAATTCCTGTTCCACAAACACGGTTCACCGTTAATGCTGGTGTATTCTCTTTCGCACCAGCTTTTAGCGCGACGTGACGAGCTAACATATGTGCTTCTTGACTGGACTGTTGTACGTTTCCAAAAATAACTTCATCGATTTCAGATGCCTCAATGCCAGAGCGACGGATCGCTTCTTTCGCTGCAATGACTCCTAAATCAGTCGCCTTGATGTCCTTAAATAAACCTGATATTTTAGCAAAAGGAGTTCGAGCTCCTTCCACAATGACAATTTCTTTATTCACTGTTCTTTCCTCCCTATATGCTATAGTTTTCTATTTGAATCAGCTTCTCAGCTACTAGCTGTTGTAAACTTAAGTAGTGGATACGATGAATCGATAATAAATTCATCCAACTCGTAACAAGCTCGGCATTATTACATTCGCTAAGTAAATAAGTAGATTCACTTACTAACTTCGTAATTGCTCTTTGAATAAATAAATTTGTAAGCGCATACATATATGAGCTGTTTTTTCCGGACTTATCTGCTTTTTCTGTACGTAATACTGCGGATTCTATCGCATAAAACTGCGTCGCACAGTTCGCGATGAAATGAGCAATCGTTTGATATTTATTCATATCAACGAGCTGTTCTTTCTGAAAATGTTGAATCGTTTGAATGATGACTTTTTCTACTTCACGTACTACGCGCAATAACGATTGATCCATTTCTTCTGAAACAGGAAAACTTTCGTATTCTGCATTCATACACTCTTGTGCTAAAATAATGCGATTAATTTCATTCGTTCCTTCAAAAATCCGATTAATTCGAACATCACGGTAAATATTTTCGATTTCATATTCTTTCATATATCCATAGCCACCATGAATTTGTAAAGCTTCATCAACAATGGCATCTAAACTTTCTGTCGCGATAATTTTACTCAACGAACATTTTGATGCGTATGGTGCGATCGCTTTCGCATAATTAGAAGTCGAATCCATCTGTTCAAAGCTCTCTTGCATTTCACCTGCAATGCGGTAAATAACACTTTCTACTGCAAAAATTTGAGCTGCCATCGCTGCAATCTTATACTGTGTTAATTCAAATTCATTCAATGTTTTTTGGAACTGTTTTCGTTCATTTCCATATTGTAAAGCAAGTTCTAATGAACGTTTCGCACTTCCTAATGAAGTTGCAGAAATTTTAAAGCGCCCGATATTTAATACGTTAAAAGCAATGTAATGACCTTTTCCTAATTGGCCAATGACATTTTCTTTCGGAACTTTCACTTGATCTAAAATGACAGAACAAGTCGATGATCCTTCTAAGCCCATCTTCTCTTCTTCTTGACTCGTTGAAAGTCCTTCACTATCTGCTTCTACGATAAAGGCTGTCACTCCTTCAGGTGCTCGAGCGTATACGATGAAAATATTTGCAAATCCCGCATTTGTAATCCATTGTTTTTCTCCACTTATTAAATAATGTGTTCCTTCATCATTCAATGTTGCTGTCGTACGAAGACTTAATGCGTCCGTTCCACTAGAAGGTTCTGTTAAAGCATACGCTGCAATGTTCTCCCCGGATAAAATACTTGGCAAATAACGCTCTTTTTGTTCATCGTTTCCAAAATAAGCAATCGGCAATGCGCCGATCCCTGTCTGTCCACCAAATGTAATAGAAAAAGAATGAGCATAAGCAAGCTTTTCACTAATGATAGCGCCATTTACTTTTCCTAAATCGAGACCGCCGTATTCTTCTGGAATATCGGCACCGATCAATCCTAAATTTCCCGCTTCTTCCATAAGCTCACGTACAGTGTCGAAATTTTTGTCATTCAGTTCTTCCAAGCGAGGATATACTTTTTCCTTCGCATACATTTCGGCTGTACGAGCGATCATATCTGTCGTTTCGTCAAAATCTTCTGGTGTGAAAATCGAATCGTTTTGTACTGAACTTTTAAATAATATGCTCATCTGTTTCCTCCTTTATTGAAATTTAATAGAAGAAGGGGCAACCTTCTTCTATTATTTATTTTCCTTTAAACTGAGGTTTTCTTTTTTCTAAAAAGGCATTGAGTCCTTCCGCTCGATCTTCTGTCGCAAAGGCGTTACCGAAACACATTGCTTCCATAAGCAAACCAGATTGCGTATCAACATCACTCGCTGCGTTAAGTGCAAGTTTTGCCATTTGAATCGCAACAGGTGGTGTTTTCGCAATTTTCGTTGCGATTTTATTTGCTTCTTTCATCGTCTCCTCATGGGGAACGACACGATGTAATAAGCCTAAATCACTCGCCTTTTGCGCATCGATCATATCGCCTAATAAAACGAGTTCTTTCGCAACACCTAGACCGACAATTTTTTGAAGGCGTTGTGTTCCGCCACCGCCAGGAATGATTCCTAGGCTTGTCTCTGGGAAAGCAAATTTCGCTTTTTCGCTCGCTACGCGGAAGTCACAAGCGAGCGCTAATTCAAATCCTCCCCCTAATGCTAAACCGTTAATTGCCGCGATGACGGGTTTCGTACATTGTTCTACTTTTGTAAAGAGTGTGCGCGACACTTTGTTCATCTTATTAATTCCGACGATATCTAAATGCGCCATTTCTTGAATATCTGCTCCAGCAACGAAAGCTTTCTCCCCCGCTCCTGTTAAAATGATGACACGCACTTCATCGTTACTTTCTAACTCATCAATTTGGCGACTGAGTGTTAAAAACACTTCACTATTTAAAGGATTCACTGGTGGACGATCAATTGTCACAACAGCGATATCCTTTTCAATCGATACTTTCACTACTTCACTCATTTTACTTGTCCTCCTCACGATAGTCGTAAAAACCAACGCCTGCTTTTCTCCCGTGGTGACCTGCACGAATCATTTGTTTTAACAATAATGGAGCAGCAAAGCGCGCATCATTGAATTCTTCTTTGAAATATTCCATAACATGATATCCGATATCCACTCCTGCAAAATCTTGTAATTCGAAAGGTCCCATCGGATAATTCAATCCGAATTTCACTGCTTTATCAATATCTTCTGCACTGGCTACACCTTCTTCTAATAAGCGAATCGATTCAATGAAATGAGGAATCATAACACGATTCACGATAAATCCAGGAACATCTTTTTTCACTTCGACATGTTCTTTTTTCACACGCTCTGCAAACTGCTTTAAACTTGTGATCGTTTCATCAGATGTTTCTAATCCTCGGATTACTTCAACGAGCTTCATAATTTGCGCTGGATTGAAGAAGTGCAATCCAGCTACACGGCTCGGATTTTTCGTAGCTGTCGCAATTTCAGTAATTGACATCGATGACGTATTCGTTGTCAGTAATGCAGACTCTGGAACAATCGCATCGAGTTGTTGGAATACAGATTTCTTTAAATCCAAATCTTCCAAAACTGCTTCGATGACAAGATCAACATCTTGAAAGTCTTCCATATTTGTCGTTTGTTGAATACGTTGTAATGTTTGCGCTTTTTCTTCTTCCGTCATCTTGCCACGTGTTACGCTTTTGTCCATGAATCGTTCCATACGAGAAATTGATTTTTGGACAGCCTCCTCATGAAGATCACAAAGGACTACTTCGAAACCATGCATCGCTGCTAAGTTCGCAATTCCAGTCCCCATCGCTCCTGCTCCTAAAACTCCTACTTTTTGAATTTCCATTCCCTTCACTCCCTCTTCCTTATTAAACTACCTTTATTGTAAACGTTTTCTTACCGCTTTTATATCTACAGTTTGTCGGAAAATAAAATGACTTTTACTACATTGTGTTGATTGGCTTTTTCTCAAAATAAAGTCCTTACTTAAAAATCGTACTGGCTATGTCACTGAAATGAAAAAGAGTACTGGAACGAATGTTTATCCCACGTACTCTCTTTCCCGCTATTCATTTAACTTACATATAATGTATTCCCTTTGATTCCAATGATCATATGACCCGCTTCATACAATTGTACAATTGGTTCATAAAAAGCTCGCTGATTTGCAAAATAGCTCGCTGCTACATAAGCCATGAGCGCCATCGTTTGTACAGTCATAAACTTCGTTAATGAAGTCGCTCCAAACAATTGGATGTACTGATCAAACGCCGCTTGATACACCTCTTGTAAATAAGGGTCTATCAATGTATGCACTTGTTCAATTGGAGTTGCAAAATGTTGTACCCATTGTTCTGGTAAAGGGAAAATCGCTTGCCATAGTTCGCTTTGATCAAACGATAATGTTGCTACAACTTGCTCAAGATCTTCTCGAGCTATACATTCCACACGTCCTTCAACATTCGAAAACTGCTTCAGCCATTGTGTCATCTGTTCTACTGCAGCATCTGTCGTTCCCATGTTCGATCCACTGTGCTCTCCGAACATTTGAGTGACGAATTTCTGTAAGTTTTCTACCTCTACTACCATCGTTTCTGTCATCTTAGTTCCCTCCCTCTTAATATTTCGTCGTCAATTCTGGCGGACCGAATTTTGGACCGTATGGACCTTCATCTAACCATCGACCTAATGTCGGCACGATGGATACGAGGGAAGCTGCTAATTCGCGTTTCATCTCCATCTCCTCTGACGCTCCTTGTAAGTGGTTCAATGCTGTTGTTGAACCGTCACGATTCCAAAGTGCTGCGATTCTCCGTTCTGTTGCTGCTTGTTCAATCGCTCGACGACGCTCATCATTTGTTTCACTATTTTCAGCTTTGCGAATACCACGCAATGCGATGACTGCATCAGGTACACCTGAGTTCAAACCACGTGCTCCGAATGGTGCGAATAAATGCGCTGCTTCTCCTGCAAGAATAATACGACGATGTGCATCTGTAAATTCATCAACAACGACTTGGTGGAATCGATAACTTGACACCCACGTAATACGCTCTGCATATTTTTCAGGCATAACGAGTGGAATCCATTCTTTCACTGCTTCTTCTGATACATAGTCTTCCAAACGATCATCTGGAAGCAGTTGCAAGTCAACTCGTACGCCACCTTTAAATGGAACGAGCATTACATTTCGTTTGCCCATCGCTGGGTGATGATAGTGGAAAATACGTTCAAGTGGCATTGGATCTTCGTCATCATCTTTCACATCGACAACTAAGAATGTATCGTTCGTACGTGGCCCTTCGAGTTTCAAGCCTGCTTCTTCTCGCACCTTCGAACGTGCACCATCTGCGCCGATAATATATTTCGCTTCCCATGACTCTCCATTTTCACTCGTTACTGTAACTCCCTCTTCGCGAATGTCTAACTTTTCAACAGGCTCTCCCCAAATGAAAGATACACCAGCTTCTACACAAGCTTCATATAAATATTTCTCAATTTCACGCTGATGAAGCGATGTAAAGTGGGGCAACTGTTTTGAATCTTTATTGTTTGTAATGCCATAGTTTCTTACATAAACTTCTTTACCGCGGTATAATGTGCGCTTAATGGGCCAAATAACACCATTTCGTGCTAAGCGAAAACCGAGCCCTTCACTCACTTCTTCTAATAACTTTAATGTTTCTTTATGAATATAAATCGCACGGCTCCCTGCACGAACGCGATCTTGTGGTTCTGCTTCGACGATTGTACATGACAATCCTTCTTTTCTTGCTGCTAAAGCTGCTGTCATTCCAACCGGTCCTGCCCCAACAACTAATACATCGATTACATTATTCATTTTTCATCCATTCCTTTCATTTTGCGTTTTATCATTTCTGGAATTTCAATCGCTTTCGGTGATGCTTGTGCGATTGAAACCCAAGCTCTCACTTCTTGTCCAATTGCGACGAGTACGTCACCCTCTTTTTTAAATTCATGGCGAATGTGAAATACTTTTCCTTCGACACGTTCAATCATGGAGTGGACGGTTACGATGTCCTCATGTTGTAAAGAAGTTTTAAATTTACATGTTGCTTCCAATAATGGAATGATAATTTGTTTCTCATTTTGCAAAGTTTTCAAAGACAAATCATTTTGTTTAAACATGTCATGTGTCGCTTGATCCATATAGCGATAATAGTTTGGATAATACACAATTTGTGCTGCATCAGTATCTCCAAACGGTACGACAAATTGATTTTTACATTCCATTTTGTCACTCCGTTCCATTCGAAATATATTTCCAGTCTCCTTCTTCAATCGCCATGATCGTAATTCCATCATAATCTGGTGTCATTTGATCATTTTTGAAGTTGAATGTTCCTGTTGCGCCTAAGAAATCACCCATATCTGATTGTAAATACGTTTGAATTTCTTCTCGCGAATAATGTCCTTCTTCAATCGCCTGTAAAACTAATTGAACTCCGTCATAAACGTGAGCAGCGAATAAGTCTGGTTCTTTTCCTTCAAACATTGTTGTATATGATTCTTTGAAATGACTTAATTGTGTTTTCATTTCTGAATCTGGCAACTGCTCAACTACATTCATTTTGCTTCCTAATACGTGAATATTTTTACTGTTTCCTTTTACTTGTTCAATAAAGCCTTTATTTGCTGCAGCTGTACTTTGAATCATCGGAATATCAAAACCTAAAGATTGGAAGTTCCTCGCTACAACACCTGCTGCTGGGGTGCGTGACCAAACGATGACTGCTTCAGGATTTTTTGTTTTGATTTTTGATAATTGAATCGTCATATCTGTTGCTGACGCATCGAACTCTTCATGAGCGACCACTTCGATTCCTTTATCTTTCGCTAACGTTTCAAATGCTGGTAATCCTGTTACACCAAAGCCATCGGAAGCATTGATCCACCCTACTTTTTGAATACCATTTTCCTCTAAATATTCGATGATTGGCATCGCAATGACTTCTGGTGTATGCGCCATTCCGTAAATATACTCTCCGCCTGTTGAAATTGGAGCGAGTGTGAACAACGGAACTTTTTGTTCTAACGCTTTAGGCAAGATTGCCATCGAGGCACCAGACTGTGTAGCGCCAATGACTGCAACTGCACCATCTGAAATTAATTTATCCATCGCAATAACAGCTTTCGTATCATCCGTTTCATAATCATGCTTCACTAATTTAACTTTCTTTCCGCCGATTTCTCCTCGCTCATCAATTTCTTTTTGAAGCAATTTTACTGTGTTCACTTGAGCTTCTCCTAATGTAGAAGCTGGACCTGTTTCAGCTAAGATGATTCCAATTTTAATTTCATCACTCGATGAATCCGATCCCCCTGTATTTTCATCATCTAAATTACATGCACCTAAGACGAGCAATAAGAGAGCGAATAAACTTACTTTGAACATATTTTTCATTATGACATTCCTCCTTTAAGCTGTTTCAATTCCTAAATATGCAGATTTTACATTTGGATTGTTAGCCACTTCTTCACTTGTACCTTCTAAAACAAATTGGCCTTCTTCCAAAACATATACTCGATCAGATACTTTCAATGCTGCATTAATATTTTGCTCGACTAACACAATCATCGTTCCAAACTCTTTTTTAATTTGTTGTAAATTGTTTAGTATTTCATTGACAATTTTAGGTGCTAGTCCCATAGACGGTTCATCTAATAAAATCACTTTCGGATCGCTCATTAACGCTCTTGCAATCGCTAACATTTGTTGCTCTCCGCCACTCAAATTCCCTCCTAAATTATGTTGGTGCTTTTGTAAATTCGGAAAAAAGTCTAACATTTTATCTATATTTTCATGAACATGTTTCATATTGCGATAATATTTTGTATAGGACCCTAACTTTAAATTTTCAATAACAGTGTGACCGGGAAATACTTGTCTTCCTTCTGGCACGAGTGCTATTCCCTTTCGAATCGTTTTATAAGGAGGAAGCTTCGTAATGTTCTCTTCAAATAGCGTCACTTCACCAGTGTAAGGAGTGTAGACTCCGGATATCGTATTCAACAATGTACTTTTACCTGCGCCGTTCGCTCCGATTACCGAGACAAGTTCTCCTTCATTCACTTCCATTGAAATGTCGTCTAAAATCTCAATGCGCCCTATTTTAGTGCGAATATTCCGAACTTTTAACATCATCTAAATCCCCCCCGATATATGCTCGAATCACATCTTCATTTTTTTGAATTTCAGCCGGTATTCCTTCAGCGATTTTTTTCCCGAAATCTAGGACGACAATACGATCCGCAATTCTCATAATCGTAGCCATCTTATGCTCTACAAATAAAAAGGTCATCCCGCGATCTCTCATCTGTAAAATGGTATCCGCCATCGCTTCTGTTTCCACTTCATTGAGCCCTGCCATCGGTTCATCTAACAAAACTAGTTGTGGATTTGAAATGATCGTTTGAGCAAACTCTACTTTCTTTTGTTGTCCGTAACTCATCTGTTCAACTAAAGTATGTTCCAATCCTTGTAGCCCGGTAAGTTCAATCAATTCCATTGCTTTTTCATAGGCATATTGTTCTTCTTTCCTCGCAGATTTCAAACGCAATCCAGCAGCGAACACTCGATTTTTTAATTGGACACTAATTCCAGTCATTAAGTTTTCAAGCGCCGTCATACTCCCGAAAACCTCTAAATTTTGAAAAGTTCTCATCATTCCAAGAGGTGCTAGTTCAAATATTTTTTTGTCTGTAATGTTTTGACCATTCAACTTAACAATCCCTTCCGTCGGTGGAGTAAAGCAAGTAATCATATTAAATAAAGTTGTTTTACCTGCACCATTCGGACCGATAACCGCGACAATTTCTCCTGGAAAGACTTCAAAACTGACATCCTCTACCGCTGTCACTCCACCAAAACGCTTCGTTAAATGTTCAACTTGCAATATAGGTTCAGTCATTTAAACGCCCCCTTTGGCATCCACTGGTTTTAAATCGAGACCTGAGTCCGATTCATGTTCATTTTTTCTTTTTTGAAATCGATCGAATAAAGAGACAATGCCATTTGGCATGAAAATCATCATGACGACAATAATAAAGCCATATACAATAATCTCCACTTCACCACTTACGTGTAAATAATTGTGACTCACATAGCGAATCCCTTCATTCAAAAACGTAATGGCGACCGTTCCAATCATGGCTCCCCAAATGGAATGAACCCCACCTACCATCACCATGACTAAAAGTAAAATTGAAAAAGAAACGTTGAATGTAGCAGGTGAAATAAATTGAATGTAATGCGCATATAAACTTCCCGCTAATGAGGCATACGTTGCACTAATCGCAAAAATTAACACTTTATATTTGGATACTTGAACTCCTAGTGCCGTAACTCCCGTTTCACTATCATGAATACTTCTCAAAATCCTTCCTACGTTCGAGCGAATGATATTACTTGAAAAGATAATGATGAAAACGACGATCGTCCACACAAAATAGTAAAAGTTCAATTGATTACCTAAATCAATGCCTAATAAATTTAACTTCGGAATTCCACCGAGTCCTAAAGCTCCACCTGTCATCGCTGTCCAACCATTTAATATCGTATAAACGATAATATTAATCGCAATCGTCGCTAATGCTAATATGTGACCCTTTAATTTCAAAACACGTACCCCGACGAAATAAGCGAGAAGAAATGTCATTCCCATTCCTAAAAGAATGGCGAACCAAGCAGATATTTCAAATTTCGTTGTTAAAATAGCACTCATATAAGCTCCAATTCCATAAAACGCTGCATGCCCAATTGAAATTTGACCTGCATAGCCGATTAATAAACTTAAACCAATCGTGATAATTGAATAGATTCCTAACAATATGAGTAATGTAAATATATATTGAGTCGTGACAACGAGTGGCAAAAGAGCTATTAATATAATAAAAATAACTAATCCTTTCCCACGTCCTGGATACAAAACTTGTGATGCATTTCTCAAGAGCATTTCCCCCTTTAACTGTTAAACACGTGTACCGTCCGCTTTTGTAAACAGTCCTTGCGGTCGAATAAATAGAACAAAAAGTAAAAATCCGAAGGCGATTGCATCTGTGTAATACGTTGAAACATATCCCCCAGAAAATGCTTCAATCATGCCGAGTAACAAACCTCCTGCGACTGCTCCTTGAATACTATGCATACCTCCAAATACCATCGCGACAAAGCCTTTAATTCCAATAAAAAATCCCATATCGTACGTAGCATCTGTCAATGGCGCAATCATCGCTCCAGCTAACGCTCCTAATGCTGCTGCAATCGAGAAAGCAATCGCTGACATATTTTTAACGTTAATCCCCATTAAACTTGCCGCATGAGCATTACGTTCACTCGCTCTTAACGCAGAACCTAAAAACGTTTTATCGAAGAACCAATACAGTGCGACGAGATGAATAACTAAAATTAAAAAAATCCAAAGACTTTGAGTATTGACAACTGCTCCTAATAATTGAATCGGCTTATTTTCAAACAATGGTGGTAACGACTTTGGTGCCGTTCCCCAAATGAGTAAAGCGACTCCTTTCAAAAAGATCGACACACCTAACGTAATGACGATTAAAATTCCTGGCTTTGCGCCCTTCACTGGATTAATCGCTAGTCGTTCTACAAAAAAACCTATTAATGCTACACAAACAATAGCTAACGGAATTGAAATGTAAATCGATAACCCAACTTGCACGAAAGTAACACTGACCAATGCTCCTAACATCGCAAACTCTCCTTGCGCTAAGTTAAGCACGCCTGTTACGTTATAAATCGTAACAAATCCTACAGCCAATAAAGCATATACACTTCCAATTGTTAAACCGGTGATTAAGTATTGCATGAACAAATCCATCTTCCAACCCCCTTGTTGTAAACGCTTCCAATATTGAAAAGGCCTACGATTGATTGTTCTCATTATATGACGCATACCTTCACGTTCCTATATACATAATGTAGGAAATTCAGTCCCTTTCTTCCGACATTATGTGCAAAACAAAAAACAGTAACTTTGAAATCGTTACTGTTTTTCACTCACTCTCTATTCCATTCTTCCCCGCACATCTCTAACAGTTTCATTGCCATCATTAAATCAAAGCGAACATCTGCATCATTTAAATCTTTATCTAACAACTCTTCAATTTTATTTAAACGATAAATGATTGTACTGCGATGAATGTATAACTGTTCAGCTGTCCCCTTTACATTCCCGTTATTCATAAGAAATGCTTTCAATGTTTTCCATAACTCGTTCTTCTTTCCACTTTGCTCCTCAAATAAGTTGTTTAATTGTTCGTTCACAAACATTTGGCTCATTCGCTGATCTAAATGATGCAATATTGTATAAGAACCTAATTTTTCAAAAAATAAATATGGTTTTGTTACAAATCGGGTCATCAAAACATTTAAAGCTTCTGTCGCTTGTTGATAACTAATCGTGTAATCAGAAATATCTTGAACAGCTTGCCCGATTCCAAAATGAATGCCGATATCTCTTTTTAAATTTCGAACGACCTTCATACATTTATTGTGTAAGTTCTCCCAATATTGATAATGTTCTTCATACTTCGTTGGAATCACGAAAAGAAATTGATCATTATACGCAGACATCAAAATGTCAGGATAATATTGAGAGAGCTCTGTATTCAATTGTTCCCACACATACATTTTTTCCGCTTGCAGAGAGCGTAAATCTTTGTTATACCTCGTAGGTAATGTAATTGCAATATCCACAATCCGATGCTCAGAAAAGATGTCCCATTGGAACAAGCTTGCGTATTGAATTAAATATTCCCTTTCTTCAACAGGATTCGTAAACAATTTCGCTAAAAATGTATCTTTCATTTGTTCATTCGTATCGAACGCAAGCTTCTTTTTTATAAATTGAATGGAACTAATATTTGTCGCAACTTCGACCGTTACTAAGTCAAACTCATCAAAAAGTTGCTCGTTCACACCTATCGCTAAATATCCTAATAAGTCTCGCACACCATGGATTGGCCATATGGAAAAAATTTGACTTCCTTTAAGATGTACTTGGAAAACGTTTCGAGCCATTGGCATCGTTTTTAGTTGTTCAATAATGTGATGTAATTCTTCTTCGTTCTCCAAACCATGAGCGGAAAGTATTCGAAAAAAACGGTCAAATACTAGCACAGGTCTTCGATAAATATCAAATACCATTTGAGTAATACTTTCAAAATCATCATTTACAATCGTTTCTTTCACAAGTTTTTGTTGATAGTACAATATTTTTTTCAAACGTTCTTTCTGTTCTCTCTCTTGACGAACGTAAAAAGCATGTTGGATAAGCATCGCAAAATAGTTACCTAACAAATGAGTTAAACGATGTTCTTCTTCAGCATAAGGTAATTTTCTACTAGAACGATCCAGTAATAAAATTCCTAAAGTTTGTTGATTCACCTGAATAGGGACGAACATTTGAAACGGCTTTTGTTTATGCACAACTTCATCTTTATGAATGCTAGTCGCGATTTGAATATCCCCGTACATAGATGGATGTAAGTCATACGTTTGAGTTTCTTCATGATATAAATAAATCGCAGCAAAGTCAGATTGTGTAACATTTGCTGCTTGTGCTGTTAAATCACTTATCATTGCAGATACCGAGTTTTCAGGTGATAATTGATTCGCCATCCAAGTCAGTCCACGTGTAAATCCAATTTCTTTCTTTTTAGAACGAATTAACGTGATCGCAATTGCAACATCTTTACCAAATTCATTAAAGATATGTTCCATCGGTAAAAGTTCTAAATTTTGTTCGTAACCAATTAAACAAAATCCATATTTTTTGTCTTGATGAACGAGTGGTACAGTAAACCACATATTCATATTTGCCCTTTGCATCGTTGCATGAAGCGCACATGTTTTAGCGCTATCATACTCATTTTTGTACATACTCGTTTTCATTAAATATTCGGAACATTGTTCTACACGTAAAGGAAAACTATGAATAATTTCCTCATGTTCTCCACCCCAAATACGCGGTTCAAAATGTTGATTGCTCTTTAATATGATGCCAACAAATTCACAATTAATCGTTTCTTTAAATGATTCAACTAAATAGTGTAACGTTTCTTCTTCTGTATTTAATTGCAAAAGCTCTCTAGACTTTGTCCGCAACTGTTTTTCAAGTCGCTTGACAATTTTAATGTTGTTCTCTTTCATGTACACCCCTCATTTCTCCTTATATCCCCTAATGTTTCTCTTATCGTTTGTTAAATATATCAAACTTTTACTAACGTTGTACAATTTTCTAAAAGGTATAAATTTAAACTAAAATAAAAAACCTTTCCCTATAAATTAGAAGGAAAGGTTTAGATCAGTTTCACCACTTCAATATTCTTTTCGATTATTTCGCACACTGCGAATATTCAAGAACATAAGAATCGCCAATACGATGAGCCAACCGTACAACCATTGAGGAGAAATAGAGTACATTTCAACGGCATAAATCGACAATGGGACGAGTAAAAAGACAATTCCCAGTGACAGATTCAAAAGGCTTTGTTGTTTATGATATTGAGAGATGTCGCGAATATGCTCTTTTTTAACGACTTTCCGAAAGAAGTCTCCCATCCTCAAGGAGTGTGAAGGTGCGAATAGCACCAATGAGTAGGTGGGAGATGAATTTCGGTTGGCTTTAGCCAAAGAATTTGGTAAAATATAGACATAATGTTCTTTGAC
>NZ_DATBTY010000068.1:0-57175 GCF_036516575.1 Cerasibacillus sp. | reverse complement strand
ACATATTTTAAGCTAAAAATTATTTATCAATCATACATAACAGACAAAATACGGAGACCGCTAGACTCCGTATTAATCTTTTCAATATTATCTTCTATTCCAAAACCGCTGCTCGGCAATTGCGGAGACAAATTCCTTTGTGAAGTTTGGATTATTTGCAGCAAAAACGACACCTTCTAAGTTATTTTTTTCTGATGTTTGAATATAAGACCGGCCACTTGTGGCAACACCAATTGGTTTATAATGTTGATATGCTACACGGACGTAATACATCATGTCCTGATTGAATTTATCTTGATTTTTAGAACGTCCACCAACGACATAAATCGAGTCTAACAAATATGGACTAGATGTAAGAAAGGTTTCATCCACTTTGATTTTCGTGCCATCTACCCCTGTAACAGTACCGAGCGTTTCGCTAATAATATAAATGAAAACCCCATATTCTCGCAACAACTGAAGTACACTTGTTATCTCTTGACCATTAAAACCATTCCCAATCAATACACCTACTCTTTGTGTGTACGCGTAATGAGGTGTATTCATTTGACTAAGCGAAGGGTATTTTGTAGATACTGATACTTGAGATCCTCTTGGACGATCTACACCGATATTGTCCGCAACAATCCATGCCATTTCCTTATCCACTTTGACTAGCATATCAACAACTTGTTGACGAACAGACCTTCTTTTTACACTCCCAACCTGATAGCTAAGTGCTTTTATAGTGTGTTGCTTTTCAATAGGTGTCAAGCTATTCCAAAATATCCTCGGTTGTGTAAAGAAGTCGTTAAATGACTTACTCCTGCCTCTTATGACATGCCCTTCGACTTTTTTAGGATAATGAACATAGCCGCCTTCTTCTGGAGGCGTTGTATATGGGGTGTTATCTGCTATTGAATTTTTATGATAATTAACCTGGTCAACATCGATTCGATACCGCATATACCCTTTTCGCTGATTATTATGGAACGGGCAAAGTGGTCGATTAATTGGTAAATCTTGAAAGTTAGCGCTGCCAAGTCGATGGTATTGTGCACTTTGATAAGTAATTAATCTTCCTTGTAGGACAGGATCATTAGAAAAATCAATTCCCGGTACGACATTTGCAGGGTTAAATGCGACTTGTTCTAATTCCGCAAATTCATTATCAACATTTTTATTTAAAGTCATCTTACCGATTATGTGAACAGGAACAAGTTCTTCTGGCCAAAACTTTGCCGGATCGAGAACATCAAAGTCGAATTTGAATTCATCCTCCATCGCAATCAACTGAACACCTAATTCATATTCAGGATAAGCCCCTCTATCAATCGCCTCTCTTAGATCTCTTCGATGATAATCAGGGTCTATTCCCCCTATTTTCTGTGCCTCATCTTGAAGCAGGGAGTGTACGCCGAGAACAGGCTTCCAAACAAATCTAACAAAAGTAGCTACACCTTCGTCATTAACAAATAAATACGTATTAATCGACCATGATTCCATCATTCGGTAATTTTTTACAATACCTCTATCGGACATAATCCACAACACCATATGAAGTGCTTCTTGATTATTTGCGACATAATCCCAGAAATTATCATGGGCTCCTGAAGCTGTCGGCATACCACTCCGCGGCTCTGGCTGATATGCATGCATTACATCGGGAAATTTCATTGGATCTTGATTAATTAAGACCGGCATTGAAATCGTTGTCAAATCGTAATTACCTTCTTCTGTATAAAACTTAACTCCCTTGCAACGTAAATCTCTCGCTGTATCTTTAGAACCTCTATCACCTTGAACGGTAGAAAATCGAACAAACACAGACGTCTTTTTGCCAGCTTCTTGCAAAAATCCAGCTTTTGTAAATTGTTTCATCGACTGATAACATTCAAATTCTCCATGTGCTCCATAACCTCGCGCATGAACCACTCGTGACGGTATTCTTTCACGTACAAAGTGTGTCATTTTTTCAAAATAATGCCAATCCTCATGTAATGACGGCCCGCGTTCACCAGCTTTTAATGTTTCTTGGTCATTTGATATTTTTCTCGATTGATTCGTTGTCATTGGCTTCCCTGTATTTCTTACACGAAACTCTTCCAACTGTTCATTTTTACTATTCATGGGTTTCTGATTTCTTGAAGCTGACTTATCATTATCCATATAAACACCCACCCATTAAAAATATTTCAATCCACTTAAATACTTATGCTTCGTTTGTATATAATAGAACACTACTCCATCTTTATTTTTTATTTTGGCTATACAAAAAAATGTAATATTAATTTGGATTTTCTATGTAAAAGAGAAGTCGCTTGGATGATAGAATTTGTGGTTTTTCCCTGAAGGAATCTTACGACGTATTCATCAGATATTATTCATTTTCTTTTTTTTTCAAAAAACCCTTGACTTTTATTACCATCGTCAATATAATAGTAAATGTTGACGCAATAAATGATTCCGTAGCTCAGCTGGGAGAGCGCTACCTTGACAGGGTAGAGGTCGTTGGTTCGAGCCCAATCGGAATCACTAATAAAGCGCTTGTTCCTGTAAAGGTTCAAGCGCTTTTGTTTTGCTAACTTATATAAAAATATCTAATATTAGTTTTATATTAATTATTTTCCTAGCTCGTCGAAATTCTATAATAGTCTCCGGAGTTCTTTAATCTGTATTTATAATCAATATTATAGAAGTGCGGTATGAAAGAATTTCATTATAAATACATTATTCACCAAATGCGTGATTTGTTTTATCAATAATTTTCCCATTTTTAGCGTTAATTTGATATAAAATTTTTGGAAAACTTTTATCACTATTTGGTTCACGTGAACTAATAATAACGACCCAAGAATCATAGAGCTTTATAGAACCACGATAACTCATTTTTGTTCTTTCTATGCTATAAATTTCAAAATTACTATTATTAGGTTTAAAAGAAGGAGCGTCATTTAAAGCAATTTCCTGGGCCCTCTCTTTATCTATTTGTTCATTTGCTGTGGTTCCATTTTCATTGTTAGTATGTTTCGAACAACTAACCGCCAATATTATGATGAAAACGAGTATAACAACAATAAAGTTTTTCCTTTGTACCAAATCTGCTCCCCCTATTAGTTAAGAACGTTTTCTAATATCTTCCTATTTATTTCATCTTTGGGGTTCCAGGAACTTTGGAAATTATATTATGGATATGACTGAATGTTCCACCTGACGCGGTGTGAGATCCTCTTAATTCGTTACCCCAATAAATATCCTTACTCTATAATGTCTTGTCTTTTTATTGATTAGTTATATTAATATAACATAAATAAAATGAATATTTCGTCTTATTTGGTCGACATAATAAATATTTCTAAAAAATACGATAATAGAAACATAGAGGAACCTCAATTCCCCTGCTTCACTTAATATCGCCTTATGGACTGAGGAATGACTCACGACACGCCTTAATGCTGGACCCGACATTTTTTCATCACTCCGATTCAAAAAATTATTATTATCCAATATGCCCCGAAATTTATATAAAATAACTATCAAAGCTGTATAAAAACATTTCAGAGTGGTGTTAATTTATCAATAATTTACACATTTATGTTATTTGTATTATCCATATAGTAAGATAGGGTATGGGCAAAAGTGTTTTATCAAAGAAAAATCTGAACGAGGTGCATATTCACACTTCAGAAATATTCTTCGTTAAAAAAGTAGATTGTTCGTCTTTGGGTTAAACATATTATTTTTTGTCCAAACCTCGTTCGATATGGATATGATTCAAATAACTTCTTATTGGAGGATAAAAATATGTTCATAGTAAATGTTGAGGGCGCGATTGTTAAAAATGATCAATGGCTAATTATTGAACGAAGTAAAAAAGAGGAGCATGCGGCAGGTTTACTCTCTCTCGTAGGTGGTAAAGTGGAACAAGAAGGTAACACGACCGATATTTTAGAAAGAACTGTAAAGCGTGAGATTTTTGAAGAAGTCGGAATAAAAGTAAAAGATACCATTAAGTACATTCATAATACTTCTTTTGTAACAGATTCTGGTGAAGACGTTATTAATATTGTATTTCTTTGCGAATATAAATCTGGTCAAGCAAGCGCTAAAAGTAAAGATGAAGTCGAATCGGTCCATTGGATGACTTCTCAACAAATAGAAAATCATCCTTATGCCCCATCATACTTAAAAGAAAGCATCTTACTAGCTAATAAAATCATCACTACAATGAATAATTGTTAAGGAGTTCAGATGACTAAAAACATATATATTATTAGACATTGTGAAGCAACTGGACAATCTCCTGATTCACCATTAACGGAAAAAGGATTTATTCAAGCAAACGAACTGTCTGATTTTCTATCTGATCTAAAGACCGATAAAATTATTTCTAGTCCTTTCTTACGAGCGATTCAAACAATAGAGCCATTTGCAAAGAAGAAAGATATAGAGATTGAACAAGATAGCCGCCTATCCGAACGCGTCCTTAGTTCCGTCTTTTTTCCAGATTGGATGGATAAACTAGAAGCGACATTCCTAGATTGGGATTTGAAATATGAAGGTGGAGAATCCAGTAACGAAGCTATGAATCGGATTGTAGAGGTCGTAAATGATGTCGTGGCAAGTCATGCTGAAAATACGATGATCGTCGCACATGGCGGGATAATATCTATATTATTAAATCACTATGATAAGAATTATGGCTTTGAAGAATGGAAGCGTTTAAGCAACCCAGATGTGTATCTTTTGGAATTTCTTCAAAATAGTCGTCATATTAAACGTTTATGGCAAGATTAATCGGGCTGACCTTCGATAACTTACGAAGGTCTTTTTTTGTGTCATCAATTTATAATACCTTTTCCATGCCATCCTTATTTAACCAATCATACCTTTCCGTAATTTACAAACAATAATTATAGTGTATGAATAAGGAGTGACACTTTTTATGAAGTATTTTTTACCAATCTTTAGTTTTGTCATATTTCTTATAACTGGGTGTTCTCCAGAAAAAAGTGAATTCGGTGAAGAAACAGTTGAAAATATGGCCATGAGCGATAAAGTTCAAGTCTTGTTTTCAGAAGGGAGAAAACAAGTTGTCCTGCAATCCGAAGAAGCCAAACAACAAATCCTGCAAAATAACCTTATTGAACAAGAGTCCATTTTAAATGACCCTACTTTACGTGAGGAATACTTAAATATAATGATGTCAGCTAATGACATGATTGCCCAAGACGAGAAAGGCATGGAAAAATTAAAACAACAAATGATTACTGTTATGGATGATATCCAGCAAGATAAAAAACAAAATATTAAGTTAGTTGAAGGTTCCCTTGCTTCACGAAAAAGAGCAATTGAGGCAGGTGACAAATTAAAAACGAACATATTAAAACAAAATGTAGCTGAAGAGGAATTAAGATTGCATCATCCCGCTACAAATCAAAAAGTGAAGGAACTATCACTCACTCTCAATAAACTTCTTTTAGATGACCCCAAATTCAGCAAAAAAATGATGGAACAAAATGTGATTCTCTTACAACAAATTGCCCAAAGTCCGTCATCACGTTCGAAAATGGCCGACGCCATGCTTCTCATTATGAAAGACCCGAAAATTCAAGCTGAAATGAAATTAATGATTACACAGGCAGTTGCTCAAGCAGGTCAAAAACTAAAACGAGAAATGACCCAGGAAATGAAAAAACTAAAACAAGAAATGATGGCGCTGAAGCAACAACTCGAACGTACAGAGATAAATGATATCATTAAAGAAAAACCAAAACCTTAATCATATGTGAGAATGATTGAACAGATAGCATCATGTGCTGTTAGAAGTAAAAGGAGTGAATTAGAAGCAAATCCAAGTATAGTATTGATCCTCTCTCTACGAGTTGCCCAGCGTATTTGTATTCACTCCGCCTGTTCCAGCATCTAATTGAAACTAGCCCACCTCATTATCTGATGTGGGTGATTTTTTCTATTTTTTATAATTATTTCTATTTCCGAAGTATATATATGGAATATGTAATCAATATTCGATATAATATAATGAAAATTATTCTCATTTATAGTATATAGGTGGCGGTTATGGATGAAAAAAGTTTTATCATATTTAAAACCATATAAAATTTCAATGATTGTTGCATTTAGCTTGACGATTTTTGAACTGATTGTTGAACTTCTACTCCCCTTCTTTCTAGGTAAAATGATTAATTCAGGAGTTATGAATAAAGACATGGAGGCTATTGTTATGTGGGGATCAATTATGCTCGGCTTAACACTCCTTTCATTTATAGCAGGAATTGTGAACTCGTTTTACGCCTCTCATGCCAGTCTTGGCTTTGCATATGATATTCGAAAAGTACTATATGACAAAATACAAGCCTTTTCCTTTACAAACTTACAGCGTTTTCCAACCTCGGGACTAGTAACTCGTTTCACGAATGATGTTCGCCAGATTCAGAATACTATTTTCATGGGCTTAAGAATTATGTCACGAGCACCACTAATGGTCATTGGCGGTATCATAATGTCATTTGTCGTTAATGCTAAATTGGCTCTTATTTTTCTAATAACGGTGCCATTACTTGTTGGTTTCTTATTATGGGTTCTGAAAAAAGCATCACATTTATTTAAAAAATTACAACAAAATGTTGATATTTTAAATCGCGTGATGCAAGAAAACTTAGCTGGCATGCGTTTAATAAAGGCCTTCTTCCGCAGAAATTATGAAGAAAAACGTTTTCACAATGCGAATAAAGATTTAGCAGATGTGACACGATTTACGTTTCGCTTTGTCGAATCATCAATGCCTGTCCTATTATTTATTATGAATATGAGTCTTCTCTTTATATTATGGTTTGGTAATCAACAAGTCCTAGGAGGATCAACAAATGTCGGTGATGTCGTCGCCATTGTTAACTATGCGATGCGCGTATCCATGGCGATATCCATGTTCGCCTTTATTATCATGGCTTTCTCAAGAGCAAAGGCATCAATTGAACGAATCGGTGATGTCCTCGAAGAAGATGTTGATTTAGTCGATCATCCGCTTTCTGATTCAAAACACGAAATAACAGAAGGAAATATTGCTTTTCACGAAGTTTCCTTTCGTTATCCTAATTCGGACGATTTTGTTTTAAAAAGCATATCCTTTACGATACACCCTAAAGAAAAAATCGCTATCCTTGGTGCAACTGGTTCTGGAAAAACATCGCTCTTTCAATTAATACCAAGGCTCCATGATGCAACAGATGGAGAAATATTCATTGATAATCTGCCGATTACACATTATAAATTAAATCATTTGCGCAAAAGTATCGGTTACGCTCCGCAGAGTCCCCTATTGTTTAGTGGAACTCTAGCAGATAATATCGCTTGGGGTAAAGAAAATGCCACGAAGGAGGATATTATTCAAGCAGCTAAAGATGCGCAAATTCATGATACAATCATGAGTTTCCCTGACGGTTATGAAACAGTCGTTGGGCAACGTGGTGTTAATTTATCAGGTGGTCAAAAACAACGCATCTCTATTGCGCGCGCACTTATTCGCCAACCTAAAATCCTGTTGTTCGATGATAGTACGAGTGCCCTTGACTTATCAACTGAAGCTAGATTATTAGACAGAATCCAAGATTATCATTGTACAACACTTATCGTTACGCAAAAAATTTCAACCGCACGAAACATGGATCGAATTATTTTAATGGATTGCGGCAACATTTTAGATATTGGGACACATGATGAATTATTAGCACAATCACAGCTATATCGTGATATAACTGTGTCACAGCACGGGGAGGCGTCTATTCATGCTCATTAAAGAATTGAAACGCCCTTTTAAATATCAAAAAGTAGAATTAAATCAAGTTATGACAAAAAGGAAAAAAAGGGCAAAAGATACAAGTGGAACAATCAAGCGTATTTGGGCTTATATAGCAGCTGAAAAAGTCAAGCTCACATTCGTTATTTTAATGGTTTTATTGAGTACAGTTCTTGGCCTTTTAGGGCCCTATTTGATCGGCCAAGCGATTGATTTATATATTGTTACAGAGGCACATGATGGTTTAAGAGCTTTATTAGTTTGGTTAGTTTTTATTTTTCTCGGTCATTCATTAAGTATTTTCTTACAAAATTTCTGGATGGTAGGTATCGCCCAAAAAATTGTCTATCAATTAAGGAAAGAGATTTTTCATCAATTTCATCGTTTACCGATTGCGTATTTTGATAAACGCCAGCACGGGGAATTGATGAGCCGGGTCACAAACGATATTGATAATATTAATAACACATTAAACCAATCAGTCATTCAAATTTTTTCTAGTGTATTAACGCTTGTCGGAACCATTGTTGTTATGCTTTCTTTAAGTCCAATCTTAACGGTTGTGACGATGACCATTATTCCACTAATGATAATAGCGATGCGCTGGATTACAAAACGCACAGGTCCATTATATAAATTGCAGCAAGAAGATTTAGGTCAGTTAAATGGGTTTGTTGAAGAGTCTGTTTCTGGTCAACATGTTATCAAAACGTATTCACAAGAGGAACGTGTTATTCAAGAATTCAAAGAAAATAATGCGCGTCTTCAGATGTCTGGCTTTTGGGCATTAACAATCGCCGGTTTTATTCCAAAGGTTATGAATATGCTTAACTACTTAAGCTTTAGCTTAATCGCTCTCGTTGGTGGAATTCTTTATATTTATGATTTTGGTGTTACAGTAGGTGTCATCGTTATTTTCACTGAATATGCACGTCAATTTACTCGACCACTTAATGAACTATCGAACCAGTTTAATATATTACTATCGGCTGTTGCTGGTGCAGAGCGTGTCTTCTCTGTCTTAGATGAGACAGGAGAAGAGAGTGATGAACAAGAAGCTAAGGTACTAAAAACTGTAAACGGGCATGTCGCATTTGAACACGTTAATTTTGGTTATGAAGATGAACGTATTTTAAAGGACATATCGTTTGAAGCACAACCTGGTGAATCAGTTGCTTTTGTCGGTCATACTGGTGCAGGAAAGACAACAATTATAAACTTAATTGCGCGTTTCTACAACTATAACGAAGGTAAAATTACAATAGACGGTCATGAATTAAATAAAGTAACGAGAGAGAGTTTACGCTCACATATGGGCTTTGTTCTTCAGGATTCCTTCCTATTTCACAATACGATCCGGGAAAATATCCGTTACGGTCGATTATCAGCGTCTGATGATGAAGTCATACAAGCAGCGAAAGAAGCTAATGCCCATGATTTTATCACGCAACTTCCAAATGGGTATGATACACTGATTGATCAAGCTGGTAGTAGGATTAGTCAAGGTCAGAAACAATTGTTGGCGATTGCAAGGGCGTTTATTGCTAAACCACGAATCCTTATTCTTGATGAAGCAACGAGTAATATAGATACAATGACAGAATTAAAGATTCAGCAAGCTTTGGAACGTCTTATGAAGGGACGAACAAGTTTTATTATTGCTCACCGATTAAATACCATTCAAAAAGCTGATCGGATTATTCTTCTAGAACAAGGAGAAATTAAAGAACAAGGGAACCATAAGGAGCTTTTAGAATTAAAGGGTAAATATTATGCTTTATATCAAGAACAATTACATGACTAATTCTCTTGTTACCCTGTCTTTTAATATAAATGGATAGCCCATTCATTCAGTTCGTGTTACCATTTAGTTATAGAAGGAATAATATCAGCCCACTTGGGGTAAATATTTACAGAGGTGTCATTCATTGAGTAGAAAAAGAAAAGGTAAAATGCTAGAACAGACGATTGAAAGTGACTTTTTAAAGGAAAAGATGAATGTTTTAATCTATTTGCCGGAAGCATTTTCACCCATGAACACGTTTCATGTTTGCATCATGCAAGATGGAGATGATTACTTTCAACTCGGACGTGTCGCTACTGTTAGTGACAAACTTCATGATGAAGCAGATATTGAGGATACAGTTTTTGTCGGTATTCACTATAGAGATAAGTATGACCGTCGTAAAAAATATCATCCGAATGGAGAACAGCAGGAAAATTATTTTCGCTTTTTAACCGAAGAAGTTGTTCCTAAATTAGATCCTTTACTGCCCCACCAATTAACACAATCACGGGCACTTATGGGGGACTCACTTGCCGGGACGTTAGCCTTAATGACCGCTATGAGACGTTCAGATTTATTTTCTAAAGTCATCATCCAATCACCATATGTGAATGATTTAGTCATGCATACAGTCAAACAAGCAAATACCATTCATACGTTAGAGATATATCACACTATCGGAACAGCTGAAACAAATGTACAAACGCTCGTTGAGTCGGACGTTGACTTTTTAACACCGAATCGCGAACTTTATTCCCTTTTAAAAGATAAAGGACCTGTATATCATTATAAGGAAATTGAGGCTGGCAAGCATACTTGGAAATATTGGCAAGAAGACATGCCCCACGCATTACAGACAATGTTTGAATAACAAGAGGACACCCTCTTGTTTATTCAGTTAAATGTTAATTATTTATGTAAAAATGAAAAAACTTGCTATATATATTAAATAATTTGTTATAATGGGAAATAAACTATTTCTTAATAGTTATTTTTAGAATAATCCAAAAGGAGGTTTTACACATATGAATTACGGAATCGCCTTATTTCCTAATAAAGCCATTCAAGATGAAGCAAACTCATATCGTAAACGGTATGATACGCATTATGCTTTAATTCCACCGCATATTACAGTTAAAGCACCATTTAAAATGGAAGACTCGGAAAGAGATGAATTGATATTAGAACTTAAAAAAATTGCAAATGAAACAAAGCCGTTCCCTATATCAATTCAAAAAGTCAGCTCGTTCCAACCTTTATCTAACACCATCTACTTAAAAGTTGATCCAATCGATGAATTAATTACACTACATGAAAAATTGCACACAGGAAAATTCCCAAAAAATCATGAACACCCTTTCGTCCCTCACATTACAATTGGACAAAACATGAATGATGTGGAATTTTCCGACGTCTTTGGTACTTGCAGAATGAAAAAATTTGATCTTAAAGATACAATTGATCGCTTCCAACTCCTTTACCAATTAGAAAACGGTTCTTGGACTGTCTATGAAACATTCGTTTTCGGTGAAGAAAAAATATGAATATTAAAGTAGCTGAAACTGACATTGAAATAAAAGATGCACTTAACATTCGAAAAACTGTTTTTGTAAATGAACAACAGGTTCCATTATCAATCGAAATGGATGACCATGACGAAGAAGCCATCCATTTCATCGGCTATTTGAATGAGGTACCTATACTTGCGAGCCGTTTAAGATTTGTCGATGATTATGGTAAATTAGAACGCATTTGCGTGTTAAAAGAGCATCGTGGTAAATCATTTGGTCAGCATGTTATTCATACAATGGAATCAACTATCAAAGATCACGGCTACACTAGAGCCTTATTAAATGCCCAAGAACACGCCATTGGCTTTTATGAAAAATTGGGGTATCGTGTTAAATCTAAACCATTTATCGATGCAGGCATATCTCATGTCACAATGGAAAAATCTATATCCTCGAGGCAATCATTTAAAAAGCAACAAAGCTACAATCAATAGCTTTGTTGCTTTTTTGTTGAATATTTACCGCTGTAATGGAAAAGGTAAAATTACCTTCTCCATAAGGAATGATAATAATGAAATACATGTTCATGTTTATCGATACTATTTTTAGTTTCATCGCTTTATTTATTTTAACGAAATTACTCGGAAAGACCCAAATGTCACAATTAACCCCGTTTGATTTTATCGCGGCAGTTGTTCTTGGTGAACTTGTCGGTAATGCTCTATTTGATAAGAATGCTGGTATTACTGAAATTGGATTTTTAATTATCCTCTGGGGACTTCTTCTCTATTCTGTTGAAATGCTGACTCAAAAATATCGAAAATCACGTTTTCTTTTAGAAGGAAAACCTTCACTTGTCATTCATAAAGGGCAGATTATGTTTGAAGAAATGAAGAAAAATAAAATAGATATTGATGAACTCAAACAATTACTTCGATCAAAGGATGTTTTTTCCGTGCGTGAAGTAGAATACGCCATCATGGAATCGAATGGAGATTTGTCGGTTCTAAAGAAAGCAGTTTTTCAAAATCCTGTTAAAAAGGATTTTAGTCTTTATGGGGATGCAACATACCTCCCCTTTACAATTATTAGTGATGGAGAAATCATTGAAGACAATTTTAGAGAAGCGAATTTAACGAAAGAATGGCTCGTACAAGAATTAACCAAACAAAAAGTTGATCGTATAGAAGACGTGTTATACGCCGAATACACAGAAAACGAACCACTTTTTATTCAGACTTATACCGAAAGAAGCAACGAGAATAACAATAATTAATTACACACAACGATCTAAAAACAATCCCTTACCAGTCATCGCTGCATCTTTCTTTCTCCTCTGATGGTCTGGAATATACAGTTTTCTTTTCTTGTTAGCAGCTTTTCCTTTTGGAGGGAAAGCTTTTTTTAATTGCTCTTCCTGAGGACGTAAAATGACTTTATAAGGATGGTCAATATATATGTGATTTTGCTTAGTATGAATAACACGTTTCTGATAATCATTTGCTACATAATCAACAATCGGTAATCGATACCCCATGATTCTCCCTCCTCTCACTTTTATTATATCACAATTGCACCACACATCAGAATTATTGCCCATTTTAATAAATTAGCTTCTTACAAACATTTGCCCACACAATCCCTTGGCAGGTTCATATCCTAATAGGGAATAATCAATAGAAGGGAGCATTTATTTATGGGTTGTGGATGCGTTAAAAAGGATAGAAGAAATTGTGTATGTGATATTGTTAAGGAGATTATCGATGCCCAAAACGATATTACGGAGAACTGCTGTATAACGAGCTGTGAACAGTCAATTAATGATCTTTTAGGTGAGGAGGCGCCAGGAACCGGATTAGATACGGTACCAATTATTTTATATTGTGAAGGAACTTGTAAACCATTCCAAGGATTTGGTGCTTTACCGAAAAATGACATTGACAGTGTCGGTAAATTAAAAGGAAGCTTTATCTTCCGGCCGAAAAAAATCCTCGATGACTGTTGTGCTGTACTTGAATTAGTTCGTTCAAGAGATGAAGCACCAGATAAATGTGAATTCAAGAGCCCATGTGAGCAAAAAACAAGAAATTTACAAGCAACTGGAATTTGTATCACTGTTGACTTAAAGTGTTTTTGCCACATCACATGCTTACCAGCCGTTTCATTGTTTAACAATTAATAACAAGATGCCATTGAAAAGTGGGAATCCCCCGCTTTTCAATGGTTTTTTTATAGTCTCCCCAACCCTAACATTTCGACATGCATAATATCTGCAACAGATAAACTGACTCGCCTTCTCTGAACAATCATAACGACCGTATCATCTTCAAATGATTGAATGATCCCACGATACTTCTTCTCATTAGCTATAATTTCACAACGAAGTTTAGGTGTATATTTTGGGTTACGGGATAGATAAGTTAACCTTTCGTTTATTGTCATATCCTGAAATGATTTGGATTCTTCTGTATTAATAGGTGACATTTCAATGTCATTGTCCGTCATTTCTGGTCTAGTTAACCTTCTTCGATAAGGTATTGCTTTTCTTGTTTGTCTTTTTTTCATTGTAGAAGACTCCCTTCTCGTAATTGAATGATTTTGCATATGTGCTTCTGGAGTTTTCATATTAGGCTGATGGACATAAAGGATTGGATTATGTGATGTTTGGCGTTTGGACATTTGATTTGACTCCTTTCTGAACGTTTAATCATTTTATTATATGAGCCTAATCTAAAAATGTGTGCAAAAGAAAAAGAGCACCAAATGTGCTCCTACTCAAGAAGTAAATTCATAAAGGCGGTCGCAATCCCAAAATAAATGACGATGGAGATGATGTCATTTATTGTTGTGATAAATGGTCCTGATGCAACAGCGGGGTCAATTTTTAAGCGTTCCATTATTAACGGGACTAAAGAACCGGCTAAAGTCGCTACTGTCAATGTAATCATGAGTGTTACACCGACGAGTATTCCTAAGTAAAACTGACCCTTCCATAATGCAATAATACCAAAGATAACTGTTCCACAAACAATCCCGATAATTAGACCAGTACCCGCTTCTTTAAGAATCAATTTAAATTTGTCACCTTTTCCATATTCTCCTGTTGCTAGCCCGCGCACAGCTACAGCTAATGCTTGTGTCCCAGTATTTCCAGCTGTACCAGCAATAACTGGTATAAAAGCCGCGAGTAAAGCAACCTGAGCGATTGTATCTTCAAACATACCAATTAGACTTGCTGTCAGCATTCCTAAGAAGAGTAAAATAATCAACCAAGGTAGACGCTTTCTAGCCGCAGCGAATGGATTGTCATCCGGACGGTCAACATCAACTGCTGCTAACTTTGAATAATCATCACTTGCTTCTTCATCCATAACATCCAGTATGTCATCTACAGTAATAATTCCTAAAAGATGTTTTCTAAAATCTACGACAGGTAAAGCTAAAAAGTCATAATCTCGTATCATTTGCGCAACTTCTTCTTGGTCTTTACCTACTGAAACATAGACAACATTTTCTCCCATTATATCTTCAATTTTTGTATCCTCGTCAGAGATAATTAAATCACGTAAGGATAAAACGCCGACTAAATGTTTATCTTCATCAATAACATAAAGGTAATAAATCGTTTCCGCCTCAGGTGCATCTCGTTTTAGTTGTTGTAATGTATCTTTAACAGTCTGTGACTTATTGATGGCAACATATTCTGTTGTCATTATACTTCCAGCTGTTTTTTCCTCATAATGGAGAAGCTTCTTTATTTCATTAGCAGCTTCCTCGTCCATAATTGTTAAAAAGCTCGCGACCTTGTCTTTCTCCATTTCATTTAAAACGTCGACTGCATCATCTGTCGCCATTTCCGCTAAAACGACAGAAGAAAAGCGGGGATCCATTTCAGAGATAAATTCCTCTGTATCATATAAGTCAATATGTTCCATTAAGTTAGCAACTTCGAATGGTGATAAGTAACTATATATTTTCATTCGTTCTTCTTTAGCTAATTCCATATAAAACACGGCTTGATCATATGGATGCAACTCTAAAAAATAGGTGCGAAATTGTTCAATCGCTTCTTGCTCTAATGCTATCTTTATTTTATGAAAATGTTCTATATCCTGTTTTCCCATGCGAATGACCCCATTTCTTGAACAAGGAAATATATATTAGGTAATAGATTATAATAATGGTAACACGCTTTTTCAAGTATTATTTAGTATCTACTCTATGGTATACGATGGTAAACTTTTCTTCAAGAATCCAATAAAACGAATAAAAAATGTAGGTGTTTAGTATGAAAATTGATGTTATTGGTGATATTCACGGTTGCTACGAAGAACTCCAACAATTATTGGTAAAGTTAGGTTATGCATTAACCAGTGATGGATGGACTCATCCTGATCAGAGACAGTTAGTCTTCCTCGGAGATCTCACAGATAGAGGGCCAGATTCATTATCAGTTATTCGTCTTGTTTATCAATTAGTCATAGAAAAAGGTCTTGCTAAATACACACCTGGCAATCATTGCAATAAATTATATCGTTATTTTTTAGGTAATCCAGTTAAAATACAACATGGACTGGAAACGACGGTTAGAGAGTATGTAACATTAAACGATCGAGAACGTCAAAAAATAAAACAACAGTTCATCACCCTTTATGAAACGGCTGATTTATATTTAGAATTACCTCAAGTGAATGCAATTATTGCCCATGCTGGCATAAAACAATCACTCATTGGCAAAAAAACAAAGGAAACTAAATCTTTTGTACTCTATGGTGATACTACTGGAGAAGTTGATGAAAATGGTAGGCCTATTCGTAAAGACTGGGCTCAACATTATAAAGGAAATAGGTGGATTGTTTATGGACATACACCTGTTTTAGCACCAAGAATTGTCAATCAAACGATTAACATCGATACTGGCTGTGTATTTGGTAATACCTTAACCGCGTTTAGACTACCTGAAGAAGAAACCGTTTCTGTCCCCTCTAAACAACCATATGAAGCTGACCGCTTTCGTTCTTTTGATTAAAGATTTCCCAGTTGTTCAATCATTCCTCAATAGTATAAAATGATGCGACCTCATGCTAACGTGAGTCATCAGATTTGGTCGCATTATTCCCCATCTTAATTAATCGGAGCATATCAGTTGGAATAGGTGATTGGAACACTAAATACTTGTTCGTAATGGGATGCAGAAAAGATAGCTCTGAACAATGTAAAGCATGGCGTTCACGAAAACGCCCACCATATAAATCATCACCTAATAAAGGATACCCTAAATATGACATATGTACTCTAATTTGATGGGTTCTCCCCGTCTCAATCTCAATATTTATGATTGAATATCCTTCTCTTTCCCTAACCACTTCATAATGTGTTACCGCATGTTGCCCATCGCTTCGTACCATCCTTTCAATAATCGATCCTTCTTTGCGCCCAATCGGTTGATTAATCGTTCCTTTCTTCTCATTTAAAGTCCCTTCAACAATGGCAGTATATCGACGTACAATATGACCTGTTTGCTGCATTTTTGCTAACAATGAATGAATATATCGATGTTTAGCAATTAATAATAGGCCAGATGTATCAACATCAAGCCTTGTCACAACATGGACCGTATAGGGTAAGCCCTTTTCTTTGTAATACGCTAAGACACCATTAACAATGGATGATTTCGGATGATTCATGGATGGAATGGATGCCACTCCCGCTTGCTTATTAATGACGATTATCGCTTCATCTTCATAGACAATATCAAGTGGCATTCGTGTCGGTTGTAGCGTATCACTTTTTTCAATTGGTAATGAGATGCTGAGTCTGTCTCCCTCTTTTATGATAGCTCTTACTGTCTGCTCTTCATCATTTAATCGTATCTTTCCACCATCAAACTTGACAGCTTTTAAAATCCGCCGTGAAAATTGTTTCTCCGCTTTCAAGTACATACCAATCGTCATTCCATGACATGCAGGTTCAATTACCCACTCCAATTTAATCATTTGAACCTCTAAATGTCTTATTACCATCAGCAATGAAAGAATCGCGGACACGATTCCAGAATGGTACCGGGCGATATCTTGCAAAGCGAATCTTTTCATCAGCTACACGACAGCGAATTGATTTAATATGGCTATATTGTTTTGTTAAATGGTCAACTGTAATTAAAAAGCTCCGATTAGCGGTCGGTTTCAAGATGCACGGATGATGTTTCGGTAAAATAAGCGGTGATCCAATTGTTCTAAAGACCCGATTATTTATCGATGCCATTTCTGTTAATTGAATGGCTTCTATTGAGGGATGGATAATGCCGCCGCCTAAAGCTTTATTATATGCAGTACTCCCAGATGGTGTCGAAATGCACAGACCGTCTCCACGGAATGTTTCAAAATGTTCCCCTTTTATTTCGACATCTAATACGACAGACCCATCAGCTGTTTTAATCGTCGCTTCGTTTAAGGCTAAAAAGCTCGTATCCTCTTTTCCTGAATGAGAGTGAATGTCAACTTGAAGGAGAGGGTATTCGACTACTTTATATGGTGTCTTAGCAATTTCGATAATTAATTTTTCAACTTCTTTCGGTAACCAATCAGCATAAAAACCGAGATGTCCCGTATGTACCCCAATGAAAGCCGTCTTATCTAAACGATGAACATAACGGTGAAAAGCTTCAAGAAATGTTCCATCTCCACCAACTGATATGACTAAATCTGGCTCTTCTACATCATATACAAGATCAAATTCTGTTAGATAACGCTTCATCGTCTGTTGAATATCGTTAGAACGCATATCCCCTTTAGAAACAATCATAAACTTCATGAGATTACCTCCCCAAAATTATTTTTGACGAAATAGTCGTTGTGCTTCTTGAACTTCATCACGTATTTTTGACATTTCTTCATCAAGCATAAATGCTGCTTCTGCTGCTATTTTAAGTCTCGCTTTAATCTTCTCTGGGATACTTCCTTTATATTTATAATTTAATGTGTGTTCATTGGTCGCCCAAAAATTCATCGCTAATGTACGAATTTGAATCTCCGCTAATACTTCTTTCATCCCATGAATTGTTTCAACAGGGTATTCAACAATAATATGATAGGATCGATAACCACTCTCTTTGTTCTTTTCAATATAGTCTTTTTCGGCAACAATTTTTAAATCTTTCCGTTCACGGATCATATTAACAACCATATAAATATCCTCAACAAATGGACAAACTACTCGGACACCTGCTATATCTTGAATTTCTTCAATCTTATTTAATGGTATTTGTTTTCTTTCTGCTTTCTCTAAAATACTTTGTACAGGTTTAACACGTCCTGTAATAAATTCAATTGGAGAATGTCTAGATTCATATTCAAACTGCGTACGCATTCCCTTTAGCTTTATTTTTAACTCCTCAACAACTTGTGCATAAGGGGCTAAAATGGCTCCCCAATTCATATCATTCACCACCTATTTCTTGTCCATTCTTTTCTTATTTTAACATAAGTTGACATAGTGGATAACTTTTGCGTATTAAGTTGATTTTAGCGATAATTGAATAAGAGTTAAAAGTGAATGGAGACGAGAAATGAAACAAGAAATTGAGATTGAATTTAAGAACTTATTAACAACCGAAGAATATAACTTTTTGCTAAATGCACTCCCCTTTCCAAAAGAAGGAAAGGAACAAATTAACCATTACTTTGAAACCGAATCATTTGATTTAAAGTCATGTCACAGTGCCTTACGTATTCGCGAAAAAGAAGGGAAATTTTACTTAACATTAAAAGAACCATATGAGTCAGGACTATTAGAAACGCATGACTCTTTAACTAAGAATGAAGTTTCACAATGGATAGCTGGAGCAATTATTCCAAAACCGAATACATTAAACCGTTTGAAACATTTAAATATTAATCCTACTGAACTTCAATATTTCGGTAGTTTAACAACGATACGCCGACAGTATGAAAGAAACGGATTTATTTTTGTATTAGACAAAAGCATGTACAATGGATGTACGGATTATGAGCTCGAGATTGAAGCTCCGTCATATTCAACAGGTAAAACACTTTTTTTAAATTTATTAGAGCAATATAAGATTAAGCAAAAGACAACACCTAACAAAATCGAACGATTCTTTAACAGTAAATGACAAACATAATATTAGATAATTTGCTGAAATGAGTAGACGTTGTTACAATGATATATACAAAATATTTGAAAGACTATTTTTATGATTTTGTAATATTTATCATAGAAACCATACTAAAGTGAGGGATAAAACCAATGCTACAAGATACACTAAACAGACCAGGCACAATTTATGAAGCAATTGGTGGTGATTCAACGATTAAAGCGCTTGTTAAAGCATTTTATAAACGTGTAGGGAACCATCCTTTACTAACACCTATTTTTCCTGAGGATTTAACAGAAACTGAAATCAAACAATATTGGTTTCTGAGTCAGTTTTTTGGTGGCCCTAAATTATTTAACGAAAATAGAGGACAGCCGATGATGAAAAGAAGGCATCTACCTTTTGAAATTACACCTTCTAGAAGAGATGCATGGTTGGATTGTATGGCTAAGGCTTTGGACGAGGTACAAATTGAGGAGCCATATCGTACGGTGATGTTTGAACGCTTAACACTAACTGCTCATCATATGGTCAATACATCTGTATAAAAGAAAGGAGAATCGGTGTGATTTGGAGTCAATCTTGGTTAGTTAACTCTAAAGAAACAAACACATCGGCTGCCTATCCCTCTTTTAATTTAGCTCATAAGCCAATTGAAATATACGTCTTTCTTGATCCACAATGTCCTGAATGTTGGACTATTGAACCGTATTTGCGGAAACTATCTCTTGAATATGGGCGTTTCTTTACTATTCGCCCCGTATTAAGCAATCGTAATGGGGTATTGAGTCTCTATCAACTACATGTATCTAGAAAAATTAGGGAAATTTACCGATTGTCTGCTAAAAATTTTCATCTCAACAGCTGTACAGATGTTGAATCACATAATCTCATTCATACACCAGATATGATACCTTTGGCCATTAAAGCGGCTGAATTACAAGGTAAACGAGCTGGTAAACTTTTTTTAAGAAAGGTTCAGGAAAAACTATTTCTAAAGCAACAAGATATTTCGCACAAGACGACACTGCTTAAATGCGCAAATGAAGTGGGGATCGATTTAGAAGAATTTAAAAAAGATCTTTATTCCTATGCAGCTAAAAAGGCGTTACATTCTGATATTAAACTAACTTATGAAATGGATATCGACCATTTGCCATCAATCGTCTATATGAATCATAAAACAGATGAACAAGGCATAAAAATATCAGGAATTTATCCATATGATATCTATGTTCGCGTATTAGCAGAAGTGATGAATGGTCACCCTATTCCATCTGAGAAACCACCTTTAATCCAATTCATTCGATTTTATAAAATAATTAGTTCTAATGAAATAGCAATTATATATGATTGGCCACTAGAAAAAGCCGAACGCGAACTTAAAAAGCTACAACTTAAACAATTAGTCAAACAAATATCGGGTAAAGATGAATCATTTTGGGGATATATTGATCAAAAATCATATCAAAAAACATAAAAGAGGATATACGGGGCAGCGTATATCCTCTTCTATTTCTCACGGTCTTTGTATATTATAACAAAGGGGGATGGGAGAAAGATTCATGATCAAACAAAGGGGTTTTGTTTGTGATTCATCTCACAATTATATATTAACAAGGTAATCCATAGATTTCAATCCCTTTGTGTAACCTTTCACAAATTGTTCACTTCTATTTTAAATTTTAGTCACATATGGTATAACAACCATTTTTTCGGAGGGATTTTATGCGTGAGTTTATGCCATTTAGCTTTTTAATCATAACGATCGTCTCATTCTTCCTTAATATTTTAGCCCTTATGCAACTCATACCACTCTATTTTACATTACCACTCCTGTTTTTTTCAATTTATTTTACAATCTTTTCATTTACACATCGGCGTGTTTATCGGGGAAAAATGCGATGAAGGAAAGTATATATATGACTATAAAAGGGGCCTATCATTCAGCCCCTTTTTAATTACTTTTGTAGTAACTGTTCCATTTTCTTCAGGTTTTCTTCAAACACATCTAATGCATCTAAAATCGGTTGTTTTGAGGTCATATCAACGCCAGCTCGTTTTAGTACCTCGATTGGATAGTCACTGCTACCTGCTTTTAAGAAATCAAGATAGCGCCCAACCGCACCTTCTTCTTTCGATAGGATTTTATGTGCGAGAGCTGTTGCAGCAGAATAACCTGTCGCATATTGATAGACGTAGTAATTGTAATAGAAATGAGGAATTCTTGCCCACTCTAATCCAATTTCATCGTCAGAAATAACGTTCGTACCAAAATACTTTTTATTTAGATTATGATAAATCTCCGTTAATTTATCAGCCGTTAAAGCCTCACCTTTTTGCATTCTTTGGTGTATATCATGTTCAAATTCCGCAAACATTGTCTGACGGAAGACTGTTCCACGAAAACCTTCTAGGAAATGATTTAATAAATAGAGCTTTTGTTTTTCATCATCTAAATGATTGAGCATATAATCATTTAATAATGCTTCATTACAAGTTGATGCAACCTCCGCTACAAAAATAGAGTAATTTCCATAACGATATGGTTGTGTTTTTCTTGTGTAATAACTGTGTACAGAATGCCCCAGTTCATGTGTCAATGTAAATAAATCATTGACTGAATCTTGCCAGTTAAGTAAAATATATGGGTTTGTCCCATATGCTCCTGAAGAATAAGCACCGCTTCGTTTTCCAACGTTTTCTTCAACATCAATCCAACGGTCTTCAAAACCTTGTTTTACAATGTTGACATAGTCCTCACCTAATGGTTGTAAACTGTCAAGTACGTATTGTTGTGCTTCTTCATACGGAACCTTCATATCGACATCTGTTACAAGCGGTGTATAAATGTCGTACATATGCAGCTCATCCAGTTCAAGTACTTCTTTACGCAATTTTAAATAACGATGTAATAAGGGTAATTTCTCGTTGACTGCTTCAACTAGGTTTTCATACACTTGTTCTGGTATATTATTTCCATATAAAGCAGCTTCACGCGCAGATTGATAACGACGTACCTTTGCGTTGAAATTATTAGCTTTAAGATTTCCAGTTAGTGTTGATGCAAATGTATTTTTATATTTTCCGTATGTATCATACATCGCTTTGAATGCTGCTTTACGCACATCTCTATCCTTCGATTCCATAAAGGTGATAAAACGACCATGAGTTAATTCAACCTCTTCACCATTTTCATCCTTAATCATTGGAAATTTTAAATCAGCATTGTTTAACATGCCGAATGTTTGTGAAGAGCTTGATAGCGCATCTGATGCTTCTGCTAGTATTTCTTCTTCACGTTCACTTAGAACATGTTCCTTTTGACGTAAAATACGCTCAATCGTATGGTCATAAAGTTTCAATTCTTCTTTTTCATCTAAGAATGACTTCAGGCGTTCCACATCCATACTTAATAATTCAGGCACGATAAAACTCATCGTACTGTAGGCTTGTGTTAATACATGGTCTGCTTTTGCATTTAATGCTTGATAAAATGAGTTCGTTGTATCTTGATCATAACGCATATGAGCATATGTGTAGAGCTTACCAAGTCGTTCTGATAGTTCATCTTGTAATTTAAACACTTGATACACTTGCTCAGCAGATTCATGGAGTGTACCTTGTAATTCTTTCATTTTAGGCAAATCAGTTTGAAGCTTTTCTAACTCTTCTTCCCATAATTCATCTGTTGCAAAAATATCTTCTAAATGCCATGTTCTTTCTTTTGGAACATCGCTTCTTTTCTGTAATGTTTTTGCTTGTGACACATTTCATTCCTCCTTTAATATGATTATTAATCATTTTACTGCATTCAAAACTTTCTTTCAAAATATTTCACTTCGGTTTGCGAAGTTTTTTCTCAAGTATGTCTATCAATTTTTCGTCCTCTTGAAGCGATTCCTCAATATGACGAGTAGGTTGCATCTCTTTCATTTTACGATAAACATTGGAATTTATACGCTCTAATATATCTAATTTAACGAGTAGATCCAAATATTGTTGAATTGGTTCTGGTGGCGCTACTAATAGGGGATAATCTGACTGACAGATGCGCATTGTTTGAAGTTGATGTATACATGTGTTTAATGAAAAAGTTTGACCAACTTGGAGTGGACGTAACGTCTTAACATATAAATAACTTTGCCATATCTCAAGAGGTGTTTTCATTAAATAGGAAGAATAGACAGGGAGATAAATGATAGATGGTAAATGTTCCACATGTAAATGATGATGATATAACCATTCTTGCCACTTACGTTCTCTTCCAGCTAATCGATAACGTGGCCTAAGCCTAAATCGCCTTTTTTCTTCGCTCCATAAAAGAATTAACTCTTCTTTATCAAATTGGTCATTTCGAAATAAATCTGTGAAAGTTACTCGGTGTAGAGGGATATGTCTTATTTTAGCTAATGCGCGGGTTTGCTGGGTTAGATGGATATCTGATACAACTGTGAATAATGAGGCTGTTGGATTAAAGTAGTATAAAGTCGGTGGGAATCGTGGATTTAATTGATGAATAAAGTGGCGGGTAAAGGTGTCCATTCGGATATGTGATGGACCTAATCGCTTCAATAATTTGGTTCCTAAAATCCAAATCGATGTGAGTCCTGCTTTCTGATAACCTCTTTGTCTACCGATAACTGATGCAACTGGGAGGCGGACACATTGATATTCAATCGGGATTTGCCTTTTCTTCCATTCTAAAAAAAGATCAGCTCGTTGTTTAATTGACTCAAAGTAAACCTCCAGTTGAACTTGGTTTCCTTGTTGTTTTAACCAGTTATAAAGTTTCATTTTACCTGTCTCATGATATGTTCCTTCGCCCCCCTGATTTGAAGGACAAGCTGATTCTGCTTGATGTGAAAAATGGGGTATGTTTATTTTACCAGCCTTGATGATTAGCTTTTCATTGCAATCGGGACAGAAAAAATCATCTTGTTTTAATCGCTTAATTTCTTCACGTGTCAAGGTAGCTAACGTAATCACCTGACCCGCATGATTGATAGCTGATAACATAATCAATCTCACCTCGTATAATTATATTCGACACGTTGACATGGATTTCCTGCTCTATTTATCAAATGACCATTTTAAAAAATATGTCGAAATAAGTCGAATGAGTTTTCTGTATTTTGGTTGAATTATGTATGTTATAGTAGTATGATTGTAATTGTAAAATATAAAGGCAAATAAATGGATATGACTGCGGACCAGCAGCTGTCCAACAAAATTTAAGCTTTCATAAAAATTCATCCAAAGGTTTACCATCGCAAAAAACAATTGCTAAGTTGGCTGGAACAACGAAAGCAGGCTCCTCATCGTACGGACTTAGAAACGCACTCAATAAATATGCGTCAACTTATAAATTTAAGTCTAAATATGTTGTTGGTAATGTTACACTTTCTCAACAAGGAACTTGGGAATCTAGAATTAAAAACAATTTAATAACTAAACGAAAAGCACCTATATTATTGTATGAAACACGGTATTTAAAGCGATATAAAGGTAGAAATATAGGACATTATAACTCAATACAAGCATGGTCATATAATTATAAAACTGGACTAAAGCGTGTTAAAAGTGTCGATCCTCATTATAGTAAATCCTACTTTGGAAAACATTGGGATAATGTAGGTTCGAGTAAGAAAAACGGAGCTTTCCGCTCAACAGGAAAAGCTTATCGTAAAGGTGGCAATCCAAATATGGTTTATTAGTATAATTATGAATACTCATTTAAGCTATGTCAAAAACTGAAAGGTGAAAAAATGGACCGTAATATATGGAAGTTTATCACTCTATTTTTTATATTTTTATTAGTATCCTGTAACACAACGCAAGATAACATGGTGCTAAATCTTTCAGGGTATAATAGCCCATCAAATATTGCTATGCATGATCATTATTTGTTTATTCCAACTGCAACAAAGGATGAAGATTTTGCAAACAAAATAATTGAAATAAATCTAGATGACAAAACTGAAACCATATTTTATGAATCAAAGGCACCCTATCTCGCTATTAATGATCTAATGGTTAATGATCATTATATGACATGGGTAGAGTCTGAAATATCGGGTTTAATGGCTAGAATTATTCTTCTAGATCGAGAAACAAATGAAACAAAAATATTATATGAAGCAGAGCCAGATGATTTAGAATTAGTCGCCCCTTTTTTAAAAAGCAATATCGTCGCTTGGATTCAAAGAGATCATGACAATGATGATGCCCGTGTTGTCATCTATGATATTGACAAAGATAACTATGAAACGATTGGTAAAGTATATGAGCATTCCTTTTATAATAATTGGGTTTATATTGATGGTGATTCTATTTACTGGTCCGATATCATAAATGATGAAAATTATTTTGTCTCTTATAATATGAAGACAAGTGAAACCCAAAGTTATCAATCTAAACAAGGGACACCTGGGTATATAGAAGTTAGTGGAGATTATTATTACGCTCTTGAGTTCAAAGATCACCGAGATTGGGTGACAAATCAATTAACCGTTACAAATGTGAAGAAGGGAGAACATACAGTTATTAGCGAAACTTGGATTACGAAGTATCTTTCATTTGGAGAAGAAGTTGTATACTTAGACAACGAACAAGAGAATCTCTTTAAATATAATGTTCGAACAAATGAAATCACAAAAATTGACACGAACCTAGAACGATTAGATTTTATGACACCTTCCTACGATAGAAAGCATGTCATTCTTAGTTATGATGATCCAGATACCAAGGAAATTCACATCGAAATTATTCGTATACAATAAGATATAAATAAAGAAGCAAGCGCTACTCCGCTTGCTTCACTCTTCTTATTTCATATCTCATGCTGAAAAATAATATCGTACATTTTCAAATACGTTATTTGCAAAAATCTCCGCTCCATATTCTTCAAGGACATGAACGGTGACATCCGCCTCAGTTGCAAATTCAAGCATTCGACTGATTAAATCCTCTTTACGCTCATCATCTACCCATTCATCTAAAAACTCAATATACATGTAGTATTGCCCTTTATAAGCATATAGTCTATTAATGATTGGATCTGTCACATCACTTACATAGTGACTAAGCTGAATAACATCCTCAAAATCTTTGAATCTAGCAACCATTGAGAAATAATCTTCCCCTAATTCAACATCATCATCTTCTGTTTCTGTTTCTGCTTCTGCTTCATTAAATTTTTCCTCTAAAAGCTTTTCGACCTGATTATGCTCAAGAGCATCCATATTCTTAAGGCCTTCAATTGAAACAAGATTTTCATTATTTTTTGCCATATTCGCTTTTGTCACAATGACTTCTAAGCCTTTATCCATGGCTTGCACTTGAATCCATAATGGTCCTTCTATGTCAAATTTTTCATGGTCATTGACTTCCTCCATCATTTGCCAAAAGAGTTGTTCACTGCGTTCGCGATTATACCATATCTCTTCACGTTTAAAGCCACGATCTTCTATATCTTGATATGTGACAAAGAATTTAATTGTGTGATCATTAATCCTCTCTATATCCATGTTACCCTCTCCCTTCTAAACAAATCTTTTAAGGGGAACACCGTTTTTTCACTTGCGGTGACCGCTTGGACATGAAATATCCCATATATTAAAATCTGTTTTTTGTTAGCTTATATCTATTGTATGAAACATCATCCATTTTGAAAATTCAAATGCCTATATAAGATGCTTAAATTAATATTTTACCGTGTTCTTTAATAAATGTCACTCTTATAGCTTTTCATTGACTAATGAATCGAAAATGAATATAGTATAATAAAAGCGAAGACCAAATCGTATGTGATCTCCGCTCATATTGAGTCTTTCTCATTTAGTTAACCATGCGTTGTGCTTCACGTAACTGGAAGGTGCGAACCGTTCTTGGCAAGAAGCGGCGAATTTCATCTTCGTTATAGCCTACTTGGAGACGTTTTTCATCTAAAATAATCGGTCTTCTGAGTAATCCTGGGTTTTCCTGAATCAGTGTAAATAATTCATTTAGTGGAAGTGTCTCGATGTCCACATCTAACTGCTGAAAGACCTTTGAACGAGTGGAAATAATTTCGTCTGTCCCATCCTCAGTCATGCGTAAAATCCCTTTTATTTCTTCAAGCGTTAACGGCTCTGAAAAAATATTTCGTTCTTTAAATGGAATGTCGTGCTCCTCTAGCCATGCTTTTGCTTTTCTGCAAGATGTACAGCTCGGTGAGGTATAAAGTGTTACCATATGATACGTCACTCCTCATATTGTATCTATATTTATCATCTACATGAACAAATAGCTTATTAAATAATAATAAGTTTAAATAACCTCATGTATAAGTATACTATAAATGTCAAGTAAAAGGTAGGGGGTTTTAAAAGAAATATACAATTTTACTTATTTTTTAGTATAACTTCACATATTTGTAACATTCCCAAATACAAACAGATTTAAACCCCTATTTTAAAAAAGAAGGTAGCTAATAAAAGCCACCTCCTCCGTTATTTCACTAAATAATTAACATTTTTCGTATACGTATTGGCTGCATTCCATAATAAAAATTCATTAATCCCGTTTTCCTTTAATGCTTTAATTTGTGCCTCAACCTCTTCTTTCCCATAATAAAATGGTTTTGAACCATTATACAACCATGTTGCACTAAAGTCTTGGATCCACGGTCTAGATATTGGTGGATTTTTTAGTTTTGCTAAAACATTATTTTCAACCTTAGCATATTCTGAAACGAGGCGGTATGGTTCTTTATCAGGAACTGGAATGCCAAAGAAATTGTTCCCCCAATGACTTGGATAAATCATTGATGAAATAACATCTACATTTTCTGATATTTTAGAGAAGTTCTGTCCGATTCCTGGTGTCTCAGGAATTGTCGCTGCATAACCAAAAATATCGACAGACACATCCACATCATAATAGGCCAGTTCTTTTTTGGCGTGTTGGACGAAATCTGTTACAGCATCAACCCGACGCTGTACGGAGTCTTTTTCAGAATTCTTATAATCTCCGAGACTGTATTTTAGCAATTCGTCACGTGTTTCAAATCCTTCTGGGAACCTTACATAATCAAATTGAATCTCTTTAAAGCCCATCTCAGCTGCGAGCTTAGCAATTTCGATATTGTATTCCCATACTTCTTTTTCATATGGATTAACGAATGCTTCCTCTCTCCGATTAACCCATACTTTCTCACCGTCCAAAAAAGATAGATCTGGACGTTTTTTAGCTAAATACGTATCTTTAAAAACAACGATGCGTGCAATCGGGTATATTTCTTTCTCTTCAAGTGTCTTCATTAATTGTTCAGGGTCTTTAATATAATTTGATCCTATGTTTTTAAATGGTGAGTCTTTTTCAGGTGTAAATGTCAAATAGCCAAAATCATCTTTAATGTCAATGACCATCGCATTTAAGTCAGTGTTATCAACTAAGTTTAATAAACTTTGAAATTGCTCACCACCAACTGAAGGGCCTGTCACATAGATTCCCCGAACGGCGTCAGGATACGAAAAATCATACCCCGATGAAAATGTATATCGTTTAAAACGCTGATCCGGATCCAGCAATTTTATTTCTGTTTGTTTCGTCTCATGAAATGACACATGTAGAGGTTCTTCCGCATATGTAATTAAAGGAAACAATAAAACAACACTCATGATAAAACTCATCACTATATTTAATATGTTTTTCCTCATGATTTCCCCTGCCCCCAATCAATCTATTTATCTATTATATCGAAAGAACACTGAACTGTGAATCCTATTTAAATGATTATGTCTGTTTATTTACTTGCCTTTTTACTTTAATCTAGGATATAATGTAACAAATTGTATATAAGTGGCTATGAAGAAGATGTAGTACAGTTGTCCTCTGGTTTTTAGAGAACTTGTGGGTGGTGTAAACAAGTACCATGGCAATTTGGAAGTGGGCTTTGGAGCTGTATTTTAATGAAGTGGTCTTACAATGTAAGATAAATTAGGGTGGCACCGCGGGTTCATTCGTCCCTTTTTAGTGAGGGAAGAATGGGCTTTTTTTGTTGTCTCAACATATTATTAAAATGGAGTGATGTAAATGAAAACCATTTTTTCAGGTATTCAACCGAGCGGTACATTAACATTAGGAAATTATTTGGGTGCACTAAGACAATTTGCTGACCTTCAAGATGATCATGAATGTTATTTCTGTATTGTCGATGAACACGCAATCACTGTGCCGCAAGATCGTTTAGAACTTCGTAAAAATATCCGTTCTCTTGCTGCGCTTTATTTAGCAGCGGGCATTGACCCCCAAAAATCAACCTTGTTTATTCAATCCGAAGTTCCTGCACACGCACAATTGGGGTGGATGATGCAATCAATTAGTTATATCGGAGAATTAGAGCGAATGACTCAATTCAAAGATAAATCTGAGGGGAAATCTGCTGTTTCTGCCGCCTTATTTACGTATCCAGCTTTAATGGCAGCTGATATATTGCTTTATAACACCGATATCGTTCCTGTCGGTGATGACCAGAAACAACATCTGGAATTAACACGCGATTTAGCACAGCGGTTTAACAATCGCTATAATGACATTTTCACTATTCCAGAAGTACGTATTCCTAAAGTAGGTGCTCGGATTATGTCCCTACAAGACCCGTTAAAGAAAATGAGTAAATCAGATGAAAATACTAAAGGTTTTATTTCGATGTTGGATGAACCAAAACAAATTATTAAGAAAGTAAAGAGTGCTGTCACTGATTCTGAAGGAATCGTTAAATACGATAAAGAGAACAAACCTGGGATATCAAATTTATTAACAATTTACTCAGTTTGTACAGGAGAATCGATTGAAACCCTGGAACAGAAATATGAAGGAAAAGGCTACGGTGAGTTTAAACAAGATGTAGCAGAAGCTGTTGTCAACCTGTTAGAACCGATCCAAAAAAGATACAATGAACTGATTGAATCCGAAGAACTTGATGCTATCCTTGATGAGGGTGCAGAAAAGGCATCATTTAAGGCGAACAAGGTGTTACGTAAAGCTAAAAAAGCAATGGGACTTGGTCGCGTTAAAATAAAATAAGAGAGTAGCTTAAGCTACTCTCTTATTTTTTGATTTCTTCTTGACGTTTGTTGGACATCTTCTACTTCCCATAATTTTTCTAAAAATGGATGCCCTTTAATTAATTTTTGACATAAATCTTCATGTGCTTTACTCCAACCTAATTGGACACCTTGATACAATTGATTCCAAACCTCCGCTTCATTCATAAAGCGAATCTTAGAATACTGTTTAGGATCCCATTCTGTCAACCAGTACCGTAATTCATCTAGATGAGCTGTTGTTCGAAGTTGATCTAAAGCCATCATTAATAATTGTTTAAGTTGGCGCTCTCTTCTTGTTAATCCAATAACAAGATCGGGTGACATCGACAGTAGATGATATTCCTTTTTATGCTGTACAATAGGGAATCGTTTCACCTTTAAACTTTTAATCATATCATAAATATTTCTTTCTTGTCTCGGGATTAATCGACTCTTCCGAATTGGAATTTGATAACCAATTGTATCAAACGCTATGATATCATTACCATCTGTTACAACACATGCATAATCAATAACTTTTCTTTCCATCCCTCGTCTCATATAAGATTGACGATATATATTATCTAATAGGGACTTCGGAATATCTTGCATATCATTTTCAATATAATGATAGAGCGATTCTTCTATGTATAGGAGAGGAATTTGATCCAATAATTCGATTTTATCTTGGCGACGCCATTCATGAAAATACGGTACATTATATCCGTTCTCCTCACCTTCAAACCAGTTCACCCATACATCATGTAATAATTGCATATCACTACCCTCACTTTTGAATACTTTGCTCTGTTAGTTCTAGGTAAAGCCTGCCTGTCTTACCATTAAGTATGACCCAACAGAAAGGATTTTATTCGATGTTGTGCGGAATACATTTTAGTGATATGGCCATCAATATAATGCCTAAGGGTAAGAAATAACATTCAATTCGCCGGCTAATAAACTCTAGATATTCAATCCAGGATACACCGGCTGGTAGAAAATTAAAATAAGCAATAATCGATACCCCACCGATAATGGCTAGTCCAAAACCAATTAAAAAAGAAAAAATATATCCAATCATCACAATCCCCCATACTTGTCCACTTAACTTATCTTATGATTAAGTCCCTCTCTCTTATGCCGATAGAAAAAAGGTTGACCGTGATGAGGATCAACCTTTTATGTTCGTTTATTCATATTTTTTAAAGATAAGAGAAACATTATGCCCACCAAATCCAAGTGAATTACTCATGACAACATTTACTTTTTCTTCTTTAGCTTGATTCGGTACATAATCTAAATCACATTCAGGATCTGGCGTTTCATAATTAATTGTTGGGGGAATGATTTGATCCATAATTGATTTTACAGAAATAACCGCTTCTACCCCACCTGCTGCTCCAAGTAAGTGCCCAGTCATTGATTTCGTTGATGAAATCTTGAGATTGTATGCATGTTCACCAAAAACGGTCTTAATGGCTTCCGTTTCATATTTATCATTTAAATCAGTACTTGTTCCATGTGCATTAATATAATCAACTTCTTCTGGTTTCAATCCAGCAACATCTAACGCTTGTTTCATAGCGCGTGCTGCACCTTCTCCATTTTCAGCTGGAGCAGTAATATGGTAAGCATCACCTGTAGCTCCATATCCAACAATTTCGGCATAAATAGGTGCTTGGCGCTCTAAAGCAGATTCTAATGTTTCTAATACTAAGATTCCAGCACCTTCTCCCATGATAAAACCATCGCGATTTTTATCAAATGGACGACTGGCTCGTTTAGGATCTTCATTAAAAGATAGGGCACGCATTGATGAGAAACCAGCAAAGGCCATATTTGTAATTGGAGCTTCTGTTCCACCGGTAATCATATAGTCAACATCGCCACGTTGGATTGCCCGAAAGGCATCTCCAATTGAGTTTGCCCCTGATGCACAGGCTGTTACTGTACAAGAATTAATTCCTTTTGCACCGAGCTGAATCGACACTTGCCCTGCAGCCATATCTGGAATCATCATTGGTACGAAAAACGGGCTAACACGGCGATAGCCTTTTTCGTTAAACCTCATGAATTGCTCCTCATATGTTTGCATACCACCGATTCCCGAACCAATCCATACACCAACGCGTGCTGCATTTGAATCATCAATCGTTAGCTTGGCATTTTCAACTGCCATTTTACTAGCGGCAACAGCATATTGTGTAAAAGCATCCATCCGTCTAGCTTCTCTTTTGTCGATATAGTCATTTGGATCAAAGTCTTTAACCTCTGCGGCTACTTTAGCAGGAAAGTCATCTTTATTAACACGCGTGACAAAGTCGATACCTGACTTTCCTTGAATCAAATTTTCCCACATCGTTTGTACATTATTTCCAACAGGTGTAACAGCTCCTAGTCCCGTTACGACTACTCTTCTTTCCTTCATGTTCATCCTCCTATAATCAATTGCTTTTTAGAATAATAGGCTATTTTCCCCAGCGTAATGCGACTGCTCCCCATGTGAGACCCCCACCAAAACCTACAAGAACTACGAGATCATCTTCCTTAATTTTACCCGATTGAACACTTTCAGATAAAGCGATCGGAATAGAAGCCGAGGAATTATTTCCATATTTTTGAATCACTTTAGCCATTTTTTCTTCTGGGATTCCTAAACGCTCACGAGCTGCATTCATAATGCGAATGTTAGCTTGATGAGGAATTAAATAATCGACATCTTCTTTTTTCAATCCAATTTGCTCGATAACATTAACAGATGACTGTGGCATTTGACGGACAGCAAACTTAAATACTTCTCTTCCATTCATAGAAATATAGCGATTTTCATTTTGATATAAATGCTTCGTACCTGTCCCGTCAGCACCTAATTCAAATGAGAGGATTCCTTTTCCTTCTGATACCTCACCTAAAACGACTGCACCTGCTCCATCACCGAATAAAACGCATGTATTTCGATCTGTCCAATCCGTTATTTTGGATAGTTTTTCAACACCTACAACTAAAACACTTTTATAAGTATGGGTTTCAATAAACTGTTTACCAGTAATCATACCATACATAAATCCAGCACAAGCTGCACTTAAATCCATCGCGGCTGCTTTCTTTGCACCGAGGCGTTCTTGTAGCATACATGCAACTGATGGAAATGGTGTATCCGGTGTGACCGTTGCAACTAATATTAAATCAATCTCTTCAGCCTTCACCTGTGCATCTTTTAATGCTCTTTCAGCCGCTAGATATGCCATATCCGATGTATCCATATCATCTTCTGCAATTCTTCTTTCCTCAATCCCGGTTCGTGTCCGAATCCACTCATCGGTTGTGTCGACCATTTGTTCCAATTGTTTGTTCGTTAACACTTTATCCGGAACAAAATGCCCAACTCCTAATACACCTACACCCATTTAGACATCTCCTCTATTAGTAAAAGTTAATATCAATCATTATGACTTGGTACTAATTTTAAGCGATAGGTAGTAATTATTCAAGAATTAACTACCTATCCAGTTTCAAATCAGCATTTAATATGGGAGTAACCCTGTTTCGTGATAGTCCTCTAAAATTCGATTAATTTTATTCTTGATGTATTCAGGAACTAAAGGGCTATATTTACCTAAAGATACAATATCTTGTTCATGTTTAAACGTATATACAGTACCTTTTAATGTACCTTTTGCCTTTTTATCCGCTGCATAAAGATAGAGACGGTCAATATTCAATAATGTACTTGATAAAACATATTCTTGTCCGACATCAGACTGATCCATCATATAACCAACTGTATAAAACCTGTCTTGACTGGCTTCCTTGATTATTTGAGGACTAAATATGTCATTTGCCGGATAAATCACATCGACATTTTCTTGTTTAAGTGAAAGGTAACGATCACGTATGCTATCCTTATTAGTCATTTCCTGAATAAATTCAACACGGACATCACATCTTGGGTTAGCATGCTTAACCCCTTCATAAAAACCTTCTATTTCTGGTTGCCACTCATATGCTGCAAGTATTGCTACCTCATTCGTTTCTGTCATTTCTCCGGCAAGAAGCCCTGCAAAGAATCCGAGGGCATGGACATTTACATTTAAACTTGTCACATTATCACTCGTATAACCACCATTAAAATACACGAAATGAATATCGGGATAATAACTTGCTATATCAACGAAGTATTTCCCGTAGTTACTACTATGACCAAATAGTAAATTGACACCCTTTTTAGCAAAATCATCAACTGCTTGTAGGACATCTTCTTCTGTTTCAATATTTTCTTCATAATATATTTCTACATCCGTATATTTATCCTCAATATGCTGAATACCCTTATATCCAAGGGCATCCCACCCATACTCGCCAACCTCTCCTTCCGTAATTAACCCTACCTTATAGAGTTCTCCACGTTCTGAACTACTACAGCTAGACAATAAAATCAAGATTATAATTATGACGAATATACCTAACCCCTTTTTCACCTTATGCACTCCTTCATTTGTCAAGCTGCTCCACTTTACGATATATGGTAAAAGCGGTTATAGCGCTGGTAATGTTTTTTTAAGCGTTTTACAAAAATATGCCTAGGTCTATTGTCACGAATAAACAAGTAATTTTCAAGGTTTTTAGTTCTGTTAGTCGCCATTTTATTAGATATTACATTTACTACGGGTGGTAAATCATGCTTTTTTAATAATAATGAAATAAAGACAGGTAAGAAATCGTCAATATCAATAGCTTCTTTGTTAAATTGATCTGAAGTATAACTTATATGGTGTTTTCCCGTGTGAATCCCTGAATCATCAAGGTTCATCCACTCACCTACTAAGAAGTGTACAATTAATTGAGTAGTCTGATGGATTGTTTTCGTATTTTTCTTTATTTCAATAAGATGTGTTAATGGTTGTGACGTTTTTGTAACAATTATTTTCGTTCGATTCCATTCATTATCATCAACAGCTTCGATACGAGTAAACGAGGCGTTTCGTCCTAAGAAATCAAGAAGAAATTGTTCTTTTTCTCCATTAATCTTACTAAACCCTTTCACTTCAAATCCTTCTTCTAATAACCGATTCACTATATGGAAGCCAATCCAATGAAAACAGTTTGATACTAAAATATGTCACACATCCTTTCTATAACACTATATTATCTGTTTTTGAACAAATGCTTTCATTTTATGATTTGTTTTGTTAAAATGTATAAAGAAAACAGTTCATATCCAGATGACTAAGCTTTCATTTGGATGTTACCTATTACTTGAACGAGGTGTTAACATGCGTTATATAATGACAATCATATGGGCTCTATTAATCGGGAGCGTCCTTTCTTATGTATTAACAAGTATGGCTGGAGATCCGTTTAATTTAAATCAAGCCCTCATTCTTTCATCCATTATTGCAGTTCTTATCTTCATCATGAGCGGTGTTATTAAAGACTCCAGTCAAGAACAATAAGAATGAACATGTATCTTGCATGGGAAACCCTTGCCTAGGCAAGGGTTTCCTTTATGTTTTTTAATACCAAGGTAATAATGCTAGTGCCGTAAGAGCCGCAAGAGGTATAACGAGTCTTCTAAAACGTCCACCAGGATAGCCATAACCTGGGTAACCGTAAAATTGATCACCAAAGCCTCCATATGGACTCACATAAGGCGGATAAAAGTTTCTCGTTTGATCCCTTTCATAAGCCTCAATAGGTATGGCAAAATAGGCATGTTCATCATCCAACCCTGTCATAATTCCATCAAATGTCATGCCGTCTGTTGTCTCAACTAAGACATATGCATGTAGATGCTCTTTACATAAATCATACATTGACTGATTGTTCTTATTCATTTTCCTCCTCCTCAACATAGCCTATTCAAGAGCCTAAATACAGGTGACAGGAGAAAATGAAAAAACTTTATTAGGGGGAAGCACAATGGAAATAACAGAATCCATTCTAACGCTTATTAAATACTTTATTCTCGGACTTATTCAAGGCTTTACAGAGCCAATTCCAGTATCGTCAAGTGGTCATCTCGTTATTTTTCGGGATTTATTCGATGTATATGTAGAAGGTCTTTCTTTTGAAATATTGGTCAACTTCGGCTCATTAATTGCTGTTTTAATGGTTTATTGGAAAGATATTATCCGCCTCATTAAAAATGGTTCCCGCTTTATCTTTACTCGTGAACAAGATGCTAAGGAAGATTTTTACTTTATTGTTTATTTAGTCATCGCAACATTACCAGCGGGTATTATTGGTGTCTTATTCAAAGATAAAATTGGTGACATTAGTACAGCATCGACAGTTGGTATCACGTTAATTATTACCGGAATTGCCTTGTGGATTATCCGTAATCTACGTGGGAGAAAAAATGACGGTGATTTAACATGGAAAGATGCTGTTATCGTAGGTTTTGCACAATCAATTGCTCTCATCCCTGGAATTAGTCGATCGGGTGCTACCATTGTTGCTGCCATGTTACTCGGTATGAAACAAGAAACAGCATTGCGCTTTTCATTTTTATTATATATTCCTGTAAGTCTCGGAGTAACCATTTTATCTGTTGATGATGTAATTAGTGACCCAACATTTGAATGGGCTCCAAATATCATTGCGTTTATCGCATCACTCGTGGCCACGTACTTTGCACTTAAATGGTTTATGAACGTCATGGCTCGTGGTAATCTTAAATATTTCGCTTATTATTGTTTTGTCGTTGGGGCATTGGTTATATTCTTTATGTAAACAAAAACGTGTCTGTTGTTATGACAGACACGTTTTTTAACCTCCACTGACAGGTGGGATAAAGGCCACGGTATCACCTGCTTCAATCCGTTCATCCTCAAGTACATATTCTTCATTAATAGCTACCATAATTTGAGCACTTGTTTGAATCTTATAGATTGAAAATAATTTCTGCTTTAACTCCTTTACTGTCATGCCTTCCGCTTGGATTGAAATTTTTTCTTTTCCCGTATCTTCTCGTAATTGAGCGAACAATAAGACATCAATCATTTTTACTCCCCTTTCTTTAAAGTGAATTTTCCCATTATTCATTACAAATAAGTAGGTTAATCCTTTTATAAAAGAATTAACCTATATATTCATTAATCTGGGATACCAAGTGCTATTTTCGCATATCGTGACATCCGATCTTTTGACCATGGTGGATCCCAAACAATATCAACTTGAATATCCTTTATTTCCGGAAAGTCTGCTAATGCACGGCGTACATCCGCTTCGATATGACCAGCTAATGGACAGCCCATTGATGTTAGGGTCATCGTCACTTTGCATAAACCATTATTATCCATATCGACATCATATATTAAGCCAAGGTTGACAATATCTATGCCTAACTCTGGATCTATGACATTTTCAAGCGCACCAAGAAAATTCTCTTTCAATGCTTCATCCATGATATTACCCCCTCTATATATCTTATCTTTATTTAAACATATTTACATCTTTTTTCAAGCGATAATCATTAGGTTCTCTTTAACCCAAATGTTTTTTAAACCATTTTACAGTCTCTAAAATAGCAAATCGACTTACTTTATGATCGCGCCCAACCTCTTTGATAAAGTGAAGTTGTTTCTTATTTTTATACATGTCACGTGCCGATTGATAGAACGTGTAGGAATGATCAAAAGGAACAACCGGGTCTTTATCACCATGCCAAAATAACAATGGACGCTCTGCTAAGTGGTCCATATGCTTCGCTAAATCAATTGTATCTAAATTAGAAAATAATGTTTTAACTTTTTCTTCTGGAAGCGCCGGGTTATCTGTCTTTTCATATTCCTCAATCATCATCCTGGCAAAGTCTGATAATTTTGGGCTCCCCATCAACACAGCAGCAGTATGAATCCAAGGATATTTAACGAGAGATGCAGATGTCGTAATGCCTCCCATACTCGTTCCAGCTACACCAAATAAATCATCCGAAATAAGACGTTCATCTTGAACATATTCATGGATTGTTTGTAAGTCGGCGACATTTTGTATCACGATATCCCAAAACGCTAATTGCTTTTTTAAGAAGGTCGTTTTCCCTTCCCTTTCCCCATGCAAAATACTATCTGGTAAAATGACACGATAACCTTCTTCCGCTAAAAGGAAAGCAATCGGTAAATCATGTTCTTTTGCACTTGTGAAACCATGGAAATATGTAATAACTGGTAATGGTTTATTCGCTGTTTCGCTATCCACAACGACTAAACATGGGATGTCATTTATTTTTACTTTTTCTACTTGAATCACTCTAGCGAACCTCCTCGATTATTTGTATTTCCCTCTTTATCATATAGTGTTTAACAACATCTGAAAAGGAAAAACCTTTACTAATCTAATATTTATTTATACACTTATAGCGAGGTGAAATGTTATGAAAAATGGGAAACATTTAATTGCTCTCGACCTTGACGGAACTTTATTAACAGGAGAAAAGACGATAAGTTCATATACAAAGGAAATTATTTTTACAGCGAAGGAAAGAGGTCACATTGTCGTCATTGCAACAGGGCGTCCGCATCGCTCAAGCATTCATTATTATAATGAACTTTATCTTAACACACCTATGGTCAACTTCAATGGTGCGCTCGTTCACCATCCAAAAAACAAAGCTTGGGAAAGTTCACATAATCCCCTAGATCATAGGACAGCTCTAAGAATCGTTGATGCGTGTTATGACTTTGCCCGGAATATGATGGCTGAAGTCCAAGATAATGTCTTTTTAGATCAACATGATCAAAAGTTTATTGATACATTTTTACAACATACCGATCAATTACCATTTACAGTCGGACGCTTACACAAACAATTACGTGAAGACCCAACATCTTTACTCATCTATCCTCACGAAGAATATATTGATGAATTAAGGGAACATTTAGACGAGGTACATGCAGATTGGATTGAACATCGTAAATGGGGCTCACCATGGCATATGATTGAAATTGTAAAAAAAGGAATGAATAAGGCTGTCGGACTAGATAAGATAGCACAATATTATCATATCCCGAAAGAACGAATTATTGCATTTGGGGATGAAGATAATGATTTAGAAATGATTGAATATGCTGGAGTTGGTGTAGCTATGGATAACGGAATCGATGAATTAAAATCAGTTGCTAACTATGTCACTGACACAAATGATGCAGATGGTATTGGAAAATTTATCGAAGATTATTTAAACATCGGAGTTAAGCCTTAGACTATGTCTCTTAATGATTGTAAATATTACCTTTATAATTTAAGCGTTATTTTCTCATACTAGTAGCGAACGCCATCATCATTCATATCTTCCGAGGGGGTCCGACATGACGTCAAAACAAAAACAAGCTCATATTTCTCAATCGACTTCAAAAGAAGAAAAACAACGCGCCAAACGAACTCTGTTCACCGACCAGAACCGAAAACAAAAAGAAGCTTCCAAACACACAGTAGGAGGATTTTGATATGGAAAAAAGTTTATTCCAGCAAGCTAGAGATTTGGTCACAAATCTGACGAATATGGGTGGGAATGCTACTGAACAAGATAAACAAGCCGCCCAAAATGCCATTCAAGCGGCTTATCAAGACTGTACACCTGAAGAAAGAACTCATCTCCAACAACTTGAACAACAATTAGAACAAAATAACCAATTAAAATAAAAGATGTTCATGATGGTAATTACGGAATCATTTAAAAAAATGACAATGGGTTACTTTAAGTGAACGAAAGCTTGAAGGGTGCTATGTAATGGCACCCTTCTTTTGCTATGCATAGATGTTTTTCTTTTGTCTTTGTCTGTTTTTTTGCTAAAATAGATACAAGTATGTCTAGGAGGGATACAATTATGGGTGTACGTGCAGAGGAAACGCCGAATCCAAATGCAATTAAATTTACAACGGAAAAAATAATTTTCGCAGGCACAGACAGTATTTCTGTAATGCCTGGTGAAACAAGTGAACATGATATCTTGAATGATTTAATGAAATTAAATGGTGTCGATAATGTCTTTGGATATCAAAATTTCATTACTGTAAATAAAGCATTTGATGCCGAATGGGATCAATTAATCGAACAAGTAAAAGATGTTTTTCATAAACATGGTTACTAAGTACATAGAGATAAAGACAAGCCACCTTTTAGGAATTTACCTTCTAGGTGGCTTGTCTTTAGCTTACTCATCTCGCCGAAAGAACCCAAGAACACTAGTTGTCTGTACGATATTCGTAAAGGCTCTAGGATCAACTTGTCTAATGATTGTTTCTAAATCATACAGTTCATAACGCGTAATCACTAAATAAAGCATATGCTTTTCTTCATTAGAGTACGCTCCTTTAGCTGGTAAAATTGTAATACCACGAATTAATTTATCATGAATTGCTTGCTGTAATTCATCTTTTTCCTTTGTTATAATCATTGCTGTTAATTTTTGATAACGTGTATGAATCGCATCAATGACACGCGTATTAATATACAAGGATAAAAGTGTATATAACGCATTTTCTGGTTCATAAAGGATGCCAGCAGCCCCAATGATTAAGGCATTAAGTGCGAGAAAATAAATACCAATCGGACGATCTTTAATACGTGATAAAACTAATGCAATGATATCCATCCCACCAGTCGATCCCCCAATACGAAGCGTTATGCCTACACTAGCACCACCAATTAACCCACCAAAAACCGCATTCAAAATAATATCTTCTGATACTTGAAGCACAGGGAGAACCTCTAAGAACAAGGTTGTAAAAGCAACAGAAACTAAGCTATAAACCGTAAATGCTCTCCCTACTTTCAACCAACCTAAAATAATAACAGGTATATTAAACAGGAAAAGTAAGATACCCGTACCGACATTCATATTCAGAAAGTCATTAAATATACTTGATACAAGCTGGGCTGCCCCAGAAAAACCACTCGCATAAACATTCGCACCAATAAGAAAGAAATTTAATGCGATGGCATTTAATAAGGCACCTATAATTACAATAAACGTCCGTTTTACTTCTTTTAAGACCATAAAATCGACTCCTTTTAGTCGGACAAATAAATCACCGATAAATAACCAATATATTTTGACTAAAAAACTTTCTACATATAGACTTATTAATAATACAATAATTCGAATGAAGGTGAAACAATGAATGTAAAAATCCTTGTCGATTCAGCTTGTGATTTAACTGAAGAACAGTATAATGCCTACGGGATTGAGATGATTCCGTTAACGGTTCATCATGATGATACAGAGTATAAAGATGGGATTGACATTGCACCTAAGACAATTTATGATGCCATGCGTGAAGGTAAAAGTCCAACGACCTCACAAGTCCCGTTACAAACGTTCAAAACCATTTTTACAGCATACGCTGAAAAAAAGCAACCACTATTATATTTAGCGTTTTCTTCTGAACTCTCGGGTACATACCAAACAGCTAAAATGATGGAACAACAAGTTCGCGATGAACACCCAGATGCGGACATACATGTGCTCGATACAAAGTGTGCATCGATTGGCTATGGCCTTGTTGCCATAAGAGTAGCCCAACTAGCAAATGAAGGCGCCTCTATGGAGGAATTGATTAAAATGGCCTCTTACCATGCCACACATATGGAACATATCTTTACTGTAGATGATTTAACTTATTTATACCGTGGAGGACGTGTAAGTCGAACGGCTGCATTTGTTGGAACGTTACTAAAAATTAAGCCAATCTTACATGTCGATTCGGGAAAACTCATTCCAATCGAAAAAATACGTGGTTCAAAACGGTTACTCGACCGTATATTAGAACTGATGGATGAGCGTGGTGTTGATTTTGAAAATCAGGTCATTGGTATTAGCCATGGCGATGATTTGGAGCGTGCAAAACAGCTCGCAGCTAGGATAAAAGAAAAATATCCTGTAAAAGACGTTATCATTGAGATGGTTGGCGCAGTCATTGGAGCCCACTCTGGTCCAGGAACACTTGCTTTATTCTTTTTAAATAGTTCTTATAAATAAATCATATCGGCAGAGATTGCTATTTAAATAGTAGTCTCTGCTTTTTTTCGACCTTTTATTGACAATTTACCAAAAGGGCTTGTCTCTCATTAAATACTCCTTCATGATAAAGTAGACTCGGTTCATGTGGAGCAAATAATTCACATGAATCTTAGTCGCACTTATTTCGAAGCTTGGTAAATAAATGTTCATTTATTTGCATAAGTGCAGGCACACTACCTGACTTCGATACCAGCTCGTCAGTCAGTGTGTTAGCTTTAGCTGCACTTAACTCCAACGTACAGTCGACGTGACACAGGACGTGCAAATTAAAGGCTTTTCGGTGATGCGAATAACCGTAGTCCCAGGCGTTGCGACAGGACGTCGCGTACTTAGCCTGCCTTTACCTGCCTGCGGGAGTCTTAGTAACGCCGCGGAAACAAACATACATCATAAGTTTTAGGAGTGGAAGTTATGCCTACCTATTTAAGACATACGGTATTTTCCTTTTTTATTATTGTCGCATTAACAGGAATCTGGATGCGTTTGATTCCATTACATTCGATTGATTTAATCCCTTACACACATTTACTCCATGGGCATTCACATTTAGCGTTTTTGGGGTGGGTGTTCCTTGGTTTAATACTCATATTCCTCAAACTATTTTGGCCTTCTATTAGGGCTAAGAAACAAATCATTCCAATGACAATTACTTTGATTATCGTAACGATTCTTATGTTTATTGCTTTCTTATATCAAGGATATGCACTCTTCTCTATTATCTTATCAACCTTACATATTTTCATACAGTATTGGGTAGCAATCTTTATTTACCGAGAAATGAAACAGCTATCAATGCCAAGTTCCGCTTCATTATTTATGAAAGGCGGCTTAGTGACTTTAGTCATTTCATCTTTTAGCCCATTTTCATTAGGGTTTATTGCTGCTAAAGGGTTACAAGACTCCCCTTTCTTTGATATGGCTATTTATTTTTATTTACATTTTCAATACAATGGGTGGTTTTTCCTTTTTTTAATCGGATTATTTATAGCAATCATCCATCGAAAGAACATCCATTTTAATCAAACTTTATTAACATACGCTTTTTGGCTATATTTTATCGCCCTATTTCCTAGTTATTTACATTCCATTTTATGGGCTGAATTAGGCCGTGGAATGACGATTCTCTCAGCAGTTGGTAGTATTGGGCAATGGATTGCTGTTTTATTAATCTTGATTAGTTTTAAAGAAATTTATCAAGCGATATCATCATACTTCGGAAAGCTGTTCACCATTACGGTAAAGTTAGTCTTTATACTCTTATTTGTTAAGCATACCCTTGAGCTTGGACTGATGATTCCGGAACTGGGGACTTTAGTCTATGAATCACGCTCTGTTATCATAGGTTATCTTCATTTAACTTTGCTTGGTTTTGTTAGTCTATTTTTATTTATACAGTTCTATATGATTGGTTTATTTAGAAAAAGCTCGATAACCGTTTTTGGCTTCTCCGTATTTATCATTAGTTTTTTACTTAATGAAGGTTTATTGTTTATGCAGGGCTTGACAGAGTGGACGACTTTACCGGTTTTCCCATACATATTAGAGGGCTTGCTATTAGCAAGTATTCTTTTGGCTATCTCAGGCTTTTGCTTATGGTATTCTAGTAGAAATAACTCAATAGAAAATATATATTAAACAGATGAATAAAAGGATGTCCCTTTGGTCTTGGGACATCCTCTATTCACACATATATTTAAGCCTGTTGTTTTTGTTTTCTACTTAAATGGATGACGGATCCAACAAACAGCAAAAACACAAGTGCAATTGGAACGATAAACAACCAATTTATACCTGAATTTTCCTCAACAATATATACTTCTTGCGATTCGCGTGAAATACCAATTTTGAACTCGCCATCTTGATTAGCTCGTACTAAATCATCGCCCAACAAACCTCTTAATTGATTTTTTGTATCAATTTCGGTTAATGTCGCCTGGCGTGATTCATTATCATTATTAATAACGATATATAGTGTTTCATCCTGATATGAACGTTTAAATACACTCATACCTTTATCTATAGAAACCATGTCAAAATCACCATGCTGTAAGGCAGGAAATTGTTGGCGTAACGATGCGATTTGCGTAAAATATTCCTTTACCTCAGGTTCTCCACTATTAAATTGCATTAAATACATCATTTCTGGATAACTTTTTCCGTACATTGGTATTTCAGATCCTTGATAAATATAAGGCACACCTGGTGTTGTATACATATAAGTTAATGCTAATTTCCAAGCTGTTACTATATTTCGCCCTGCTTCAGAGAATTTATGAGTAAACCGCTCACTAAATTTATCATCAATTTGAATTAATGTATGCTGATTTCCCACATCTTTCCATACATCATATACACGTGAAATCGGTTCATTGACTGTTGAAAGAACATCACTTAGAGTTTTTTGTACATTTTTATTTTCAATGAGATCAAATGTCATATCAGTAAAAGCATCGATATTTACTTCAGAAGAAACATTAGCTAACAATATTAATTCTGGATGATTAGATTTTAGTTTGGTTGTATAAGTTTTTAAAAAATCCTGATTCGCTTTGTCTGCGGCATGGATTTTCAGACCGTCAACGTTTGTCTCTGTAATCCAAAACTCTGCCACATCAATTAAATAATCAACAACTTCTGGATGTGATTGATTTAGAGCAACGGCTTCTTTCAACCATGGTTCCTCGTCATCATTAATTTCTTTATCTTGATCAATCCAGTCTTGTTGTTCTGTTTTTTTTGAAATTGGATGTGTTTTAGCTATATAATTAGGCACCATTTCAAGAATAACTTTTATCTCTCTTTTATGTGCCTCTTCTACCAACTGTTTGAGGTCTTCCATTGTCCCAAACTGTTCATCGACTTCATAGAAATCTTCTATCCAATAACCATGAAAGCCGTCTTTTGCATTCGCCATGACAGGCGATAGTGTAATTGTTGTAAAACCTAAATTTTTAATATCATCTAGCTTCATGATAATTCCCTGGAAATCGCCACCATGGTAAGCATAAGGGTCATCTGTTCTTACTTGTTCGCTTTTTTGTTGGTTACCATTATTAAAGCGATCAATAACGATATCATAAATAATCTCCTCATTAAGAGATGTCTTACTTTTTTCTTCTGCAGTAACAATCCACGGGAAGCTTAGGAGCAATCCACTAATCAAAACATATAAAGTCAATCTCTTCATACTATTTCCTCCACGTCAAAATAAGACTATCTCGCCCACTACGAGATAGTCTTATTCGTTTATATTACCCGAATAAATGAACGCCATATGGTAGGCGACCAAATCCTAAAACCAAGGTCAATAAGAAAGCAATTACAAACTGAATCCATGCACCTTTTGCTGAACGGCCTTTAGCCATTCGAACTGCAATCATTTCCATAGCCATAATGACCCAGAGTCCAAGAATCGTTTTACCAATCACTTCGCCAAGCATTGCCCCTGTTGCAAACTTAAAATACTCGGATACTAACAAACCGCCTGATATTAAAATAATAATATAGAATAAGCGTAAAATCATATGGGATATTTTTGCACCTTTTTGATTGCCTGCACGGTGTAACATAACAACAACAATCAATAGGATTATTGCTACAACCCATGACGTAATATGTAAATGTGTGTTCATTTAAATGAATTCCTCCTCATTAGAATTTAATTCTACTTTAATACTAATCATAACATGTTTATGTGAATTAATCACGAAGAAATATGACGACTATTTTAATTATCATGTGTAAACTGTATAATAGAATATGTAAACGCTTTATTTTTATAACAATCATGAATTGGAGGGCTACATATGACAAAAACAAACCAAATTATTGAACAAACTGAAACATACGGCGCCAAGAATTATCTTCCATTACCTGTTGTCGTTTCCAAAGCAGAAGGTATTTGGGTAGAAGATCCTGAAGGCAATCGTTATATGGATATGCTAAGTGCATATTCTGCAGTGAATCAAGGTCATCGTCATCCGAAAATAATTAAAGCTTTGAAAGACCAAGCCGATAAAGTGACTTTAACATCACGCGCATTTCATAATGACCAACTCGGTCCTTGGTATGAAAAGGTATGCCAATTAGCAGGCAAAGATATGGCACTACCGATGAACACAGGGGCCGAAGCAGTTGAAACAGCGATTAAGGCGGCGCGCAGATGGGCCTATGATGTTAAAGGCGTTCCGGAGAATAAAGCAGAAATCATTGTTTGTGAAGGTAATTTTCACGGAAGAACAATGGCGGCGATTTCATTATCTTCAGAAGCTGAATATAAACGGGGATTTGGTCCCATGTTACCAGGGATAAAAATTATTCCATATGGTGATATCGAAGCGCTAAAATCAGCCATTACTGAAAATACAGCGGCATTTCTATTTGAACCGATTCAAGGAGAAGCGGGGATTATTATTCCTCCCGAAGGTTTTCTTAAAGAGGCTTATGATGTTTGCCAAGCAAAACATGTTCTTTATATGGCTGATGAAATTCAAGCAGGGTTAGCACGTAGCGGAAAAATGTTCGCCTGTGATTGGGAAGATGTGACCCCTGATGTTCTCATCTTAGGAAAAGCCCTTGGCGGTGGCGTAATGCCAATATCTTGTGTTGTCAGCAACGAAGAAATTCTCGGTGTGTTCAATCCTGGTTCACACGGCTCTACTTTTGGGGGCAATCCACTCGCTTGTGCGGTTTCAATCGCTGCGTTAGATGTCATTGTTGAAGAAGATTTAGCCGCTCGTTCTTTAAAGTTAGGTAACTATATGATGGATGAATTAAAGAAGATTAATAACCCGATTATTAAAGAGGTTCGTGGTAAAGGTTTATTTATCGGTGTGGAATTAACAGAATCAGCACGTCCTTATTGTGAAGCATTAAAAGACCGCGGTCTCTTATGTAAAGAAACGCATGAAAATGTTATTCGCTTTGCTCCACCTTTAATTATTGAGAAGGAAGATTTAGACTGGGCACTAAAACAAATTCATGACGTTTTAAAAGCTTAGAAAAAAAGCAGGAGCATATGCCCCTGCTTTTTCTTTAGCTACTTATTGCCTAGGCACATTGATAAGCAGTTCCTTAGCAAAAAAGTAAAGATAAACGGCTTTAACAGGTTGTTGCCAAATTTTTTCGATTGCTTGACGATACAAATTCATCTGTACCTGATAACGTTTGATTAACTGACTCTTAATGTCTTCTGTCGCGTCATGTTTTATGCGATCTGTTTTATAATCTAAAATAATCCAACCTTCATCTGTAGGAATAAGGCAGTCGATTACCCCTTGAATTAATACTTCTTCCTGCTTGGAATGATCCCAATGACGGTAAACATCTTTAGCGGGTAATGTTAAACTAAACGGGACTTCACGATATACTTTTTCAACTGTCATCATGTATTTAGCTATTTCAGTTGCGAAGAATTTTTCTATCGCTTTAATATCAACAATTTCCGCCATATCGGCACGAAGCATTTCTCGATCGACAAGACTTTGAATAAATTCATTGATTTCTTCGTGATTTAATGCCTTTGCAAAAGGTAGATGTTGCATCACTGTATGCATAGCTGTTCCTTTTTCGGCTGCAGATATTGTTTTTTCCTTTTGCATAAAGATGGGGCGTTTCGTAATCGGCGCCTGGTATGGTAAGACGAGCTGGTCATCACTATACTCATCAGGCTGTTCTTGTTGACGTTTGATTTCTGTCACACTTTGCTTTGCTCGTGAAACTTGTGCCAAGCCGTGTGCATATTTGAATTTAAGCCGTGTATCGATTTCTGCAAACTTTGCCTTATCAGTTGTCTCAACAGGCTTCCATTCTACTACATGATCCTTAATCTGTTGTTCCGATATACTTACATCCGTTTCATGAGCCATGAGTTCGCTCCCGTGAACTACTTGGATGTTCCAATCAGATATATCCTGCTTAATTTCTTGAAGTACCTTTTCCCCAATTTCCTCCTCTCTTAATACACCATTCTTTTCATGGCGAATAAGAGCAGGCGCAACCCAATCAAGATATGTTTTTGATTGACTTCGGTAGTAGGCAGGAAGTACCCAAGTTGGATGGTTTAACATCTGTTCCCAAGCTTCACGTTTTTTCGCAAATGAATTAACATTCCCTACCATGACTAGCTTTTCTTTTGCACGTGTTAACGCAACATACAATACGCGCATCTCTTCAGCTAATTGTTCTCGCAACTTTTCTTGTTTCACGGCCTGTTTATACAAGGTTGAGTAAGTGATACGTTTAATCGGATTAATATAATTGCTCGCAAAACCAAGGTCCTTGTGTAATAAATAACGTTGCCTTAGATCTTGAAGGTTAAACTCATTCCCCATCGCTCCAACAATAACGGCAGGAAATTCTAATCCTTTACTTTTATGAATTGTCATCATACGAACAACATCTTCTTGTTCACTTAATGCTCTTGCAGCCCCTAAATCATCACCTTGTTCCTCCATCCGTTCAATAAAACGTAAAAAGCGGAATAGCCCACGAAAAGAAGTCGCTTCATAAGCCCGCGCTCGGTCATATAAGGCACGTAAATTCGCTTGCCGTTGTCTTCCTCCCGGCATACCGCCAACAAAATCGTAATATCCCGTCTCACGAAATATATTCCAAATCAGCTCTGACAAAGCCCCTTGTCTTGATTGCAACCGATAGCGTTCAAGTTGTTTGAGGAATCGCTTTATTGTTTCTGCTGTGTCATCATCATTTTGTCTAACATACGTTTTAAGAGCATGGTAATAATCTGCTTTCTTATCTACAAGACGAATACGTGTCATTTCATCCTCATTTAACTGCACAATAGGCGAACGTAAAACAGAGGCCAAAGCGATGTCTTGGCGAGGGTTGTCAATCGCTTTTAAAAAGCTAATCATAACCTTTACTTCAATCGCTTCAAAATATCCCGTTGACAATTCAGCATAAACAGGAATTCCCTGCTTCTTCAACTCATCAACGATAACAGGTGCCCATGTCAATGAACGCAATAAAATGACAATATCACGATATTGAATATCTCTTTGTGCTTGTCGCTCTTTATCAAATACTTGTAATGGCTTTTTGATCCATTGTTTAATTTTCTTCGCATAGACACGCGCCTCAAGCTGTGCTTTTTCTAAATCTAAGTAGCTCTCTTCTGCTATTTCAGGCTGTTCATCAGGTTTTTCACGATCAATAATGATGAGTTCAGGTTTTGCCTCAGGTAAAGGAAAATCATCGTAAAGGGTATTTCCATAAACCAATTCGGCGTCTTTCGTATAGTTCATTTCACCGAGTGTTTCATCAATAATTTGTTTAAAAATATAATTCGTCGCGAATAAGACGTCTTTACGGCTCCGGAAATTTTTTGCTAAATCAATGCGTTCAGCAGGATGATTTTCTTCTTTAAATGCATTATATTTTTCAATAAATAGTGTCGGTTCAGCATGTCTAAATCGGTAAATACTCTGTTTGACATCGCCAACCATAAAGCGATTCCCCGGTCCTTCCTGTTCGCTGACAAGACGTAAAATCGTTTCCTGAACATGATTCGTATCTTGGTATTCATCGACTAATACTTCACTGAATTGCTCTTGTAATTTCTTTGCAACATTGGACGGAACAATGTTTGACGGTTGAGACGATTCATCCACAAGAAGAGCGAGACAATAATGCTCTAAATCTGAGAAATCCACGACACCCTTCTCATTTTTCAACTGAGTAAAGCGCTGTTTAAAATCAATCACAAGTTCGGTTAATTGTTTCACAACTGGGGCTAAGTCACGCATATCTTGAACATGACTTGACAAATCACGTACAAAATAATCTTCAATCATGTCAGTCCAGCGGTCTTTATAACGGTTACGAATCGCCTTGACAGATTCTTTTTTGTCTTCGTTACATTCCATCCGTTTTCTAGAAAGCTGCTTAAATTTTCTAGATTGCATATATGATTGTAATGTTTCCCAAGATGTTAGAAGATTTTTCGCTTCTTCTAACATCAATTGGTCTTGCTCTAAAGTTTCTATATACGTATATGGACCATCACTCTCTTGAGCAACTTCAAGAGCTAGCTTAACCTCTTGTTCAATGGCTTGGAATTGTTCATTAACTGCTTCTTTTATAATTGTTAACCATGGCAGATCATGTTCTGTCCACGTTTCAGGAATATCATATACATCACTTAACTGATTAAGCCACGCTTCTGGCCATGGGTTTTGCATAGCAAATTGATAAAGTTTTAAGATTAAATCCTCGACATCTTTATCACTACGGTCATTTGAAAAGCGATCGACAACAGCGAAAAAACGCTCTTGTTCCTCGCCTTCCTTCCCATACCAGTCTTCAAACAATGTCTCTAATACTTCTTGTTGCATTAAATCGCCTTCAACGTCATCAACAATCCGGAAACTTGGATCAAGATCTAGTAAATAGGCATGTTTCTTAACAATATCTAAGCAAAATGAATGCAATGTCGAAATCGATGCTCGTTGTAATAAAGATAGCTGCCGTTTTAAATGATTGGACGATGGATTCTTTGATAATGCTTCTTCTAAAGCATGCCCTACTCGATTACGCATCTCCTGTGCCGCTGCATTTGTAAACGTAACAACAAGTAGTGAGTCAATATCAATTGGTTCATCCTGCTGCAATATTTTCTGAATAATACGTTCGACAAGGACAGCCGTTTTTCCTGAACCAGCTGCAGCAGCGACAAGAATATCTTTCCCTGATGTATAAATGGCTTGTTCTTGTTCTGTTGTCCATGTTACCATTTACTCTTCTCGCTCCTTTCTTAGTTTTGCTAAGACCTCATCATCTTTCATATCTGATAGTTTATGGAATGCATTCGTTTCTGTTAATGGATCGAATTGACACACAGACTTGAATGGACAATACGTACACGCGTCTCTATTTTTATATTTGAATGGATTCAGCTCAATATTGCCACCTGTCATATCTAATCCAGCACTTCTCATGAGTTGGTGAATATGTTCTTGTAAGATAGAAAAAGTTTCTTGATCTGCTACTTTCGAATGACTATAAAATCCACCATTTTTTTTCAAACCTGCTGGAATAATTTGACTCGTCCCTGATTCTAATGATGTATCCATCAATTGGACAACACCTTCATCAGCAATCAGGAGTCCTTTCATTTTGTATTGCTTAAAGATCTCTTTTTCTAATGCTTGTTCATTCAAATGCGGTTTACCCGAAATCATCGGGTTATGCACGTGGAAATAAAGCACCCCTGCTGGCGATGCCTTAATTCCGAGCCATTGTTCCGAGTGGGCTAATACGACATCTAAATATGCAAGCATCTGTAATGCTAGACCGTAATAAACTTCAAGTAAATTCAAGCTATGATCACTTGATTTATAATCAATGATTCGTAAATATAGTTGTTCATCTTTCTGAGCACGATCAACACGATCAATTTGCCCCCGTAAAATAAGCTCATAACCGTTTGGTAATGTTAAAGAAATTGGCGGAAGATCGGATTTCTCACTGAGACCAAACCCTAACTCTAGCCCAATGGGTGAGAAGTCACTTTTTCTCGCTTGTTCACTCAAAATAAATGTCGCTCGCGCAATAACCTGCTGTAACTTTTTTTGAATATATTGATAGCGATTTGAACTATATAATATTTGATGTTGTAAAACGGGTGCTAATCGACGAACAGCTCGTTTTGCATAGCCATTCGCATCATCTTTTGTTAATAGAGCATAATCCGTCCCCTCTTCTTGAACCCACTCTGTAATGATTTTCAAAGCTTCATGGAATAATTGTCCAATATCGGGCGCATCTAACTTATATGTGCGCCTTTCTTGTAGACCGAGACTATATCTTGCAAAGTGTTGAAAGGAACAACGATAATATGTTTCTAAACGCGACACACTTGCTTTAATTTTCTTCGGATATAATTTTTTTACGGTCGTTTGCGATAGGTTAGTCGGCTTATTTTCATAGAACAAACTTTGTAAGACATTATAAGATGTACCATTCTTTGGATGATTGATTATATACCAATTTAACACATGCCACCAAATTTCTTTCATTGGATAACCTCTTACATAGCGCGATAATTGTGCTGTTAATGCGGCACGTGTTTTTTCTGGTGTTGTTATAAACCGTTCTGCCTCAATTAATTCATCAGGATCCTGTAATAGCAAATGGGTCATTCCCTCAGGAAATAATTGCTCTAACTTACGAATCAGTTGTGAAGGCATTTTTGCCTTTCCTTCTTCATCACTAATCGGATAACTTACCCATAAAAATTCACTGGCAGAAGTAAAGACGAGATACATATAGAACCAATCATCTAATAATTGACGTTTTGTCGTATCTGCTAATTTCATACCGTGATGAGCCAATAGTTCGCGTTCCTCTTCGTTGATCACACTGTCAGCCGGTGGTTTCAGTGGCCATAACCCTTCATTAACACCTAATAAAAACGTACATTTCTTGCCACTGATTCGGGAGCGATCAACAGAACCAACGATAACATGATCCATACTTGGCGGGACATGGGCAAATTTCAATGAAGCAAGTCCTGCCTCAATCATTTCACGAAAGATAGTAAACGGCATATTCTCATCCCCCGCCATTTCTACAATTTCATCGAACAGTTGGATGAGTGCATGCCACACTTGTTCTTGTTCACGTCCTTTTTCTATTTGACCTGCTTCATCATAATGACTACGTAATTGTTCTAACCTTCTAGGGACTTGTAATTTTTCAAGCAATAAATAAATGAGTTCGCAACGCTCTTGAATCGTCTCCGCCTGTCTCATCGCTTCATCAAAAGAACGTAATGGTTCTACGACCTGTGCGCGATACCGATTTATCTTTTGTTGCATGTCACGTTCATCATCTGTTTGGGTCTTTCGCTCAAAGCCACGGAATCGTTGAAACACCCATTCGTCGTCTGAGAACCAGCTTGAACGAGAACGAATACCATACTCTAAACAATAGTTTTCTAATTCATCAATCGCATCAGCAGTTAAAGGATAGCGTTCATCCTGAATTGGAATAAATCCTGTCTTCAGCATCCGAAACACAGCATCATAACGCCAATTTCCATGAATAACATCTAAAATAGAGCGAATAAATTCAATTAAGGAATGATTTAACATCGAACGTTTATCATCAATAAAGACTGGAATATCATAATCTGTAAATATCGTATCGATTAAATCATGATAGGTTTCCGGTTCACGAATAAAAATAGCAATATCGCGAAATCGATAATCATTGTCTCGAACGAGTGTGAGTATTTCTTGGGCAACTCCTTCTATTTCAGCTCGTGGATGTACCGCCTCACCAAGTTTAACCGGGACTTCTCCTACATATTCAGGAACAGGACGTGTATCAAAATGTTTCTCTAAATGAGCAAAGTAAGGATGAACCTGAAAACGATCTTTTTCAGCTTCCAAACGAATATGTGGTTCGATGCTAATTTGATTTTCGGCGGCCAATTGTTTTAATTGATGGTATGTTTCCGTCGTTTGATAAAATAAATCAAGTTCAGACACATTTTCTTTTTCCGGGTTATCAACTGTCAAAGCGATCGTTACTTTGCGACATGTTTTTAAAAGTGCTTCGATAACGCGCAATTCAATCGGAGTGAAACGGTGGAATCCATCTAAATAAACCTCCGCTTCTTGCATTAATGTTGCTTGAGGAATCTTCTCAGCAAGAAGCCTTAACTCATCCTCACCATCTATATAAGTATCTTTTAAAGTGGTAATTAACCGGTCATAAATATATGTTAAGTCATCCAATTTATTGACTAGTGCTTTTTCTGCTGGGTATCGATGAACAAATTGATTAATCACAGCTTGCTGATTAAGTAACATATTTGGTGTGATTTCATATCGTTTAAATTCTGTCATGATCGCTTCTAACTGATCGAGAAATCCTTGCTTCTCAGTAGCCTTTTGAAAAACAAGCCATTCCCCTTGCTTCTCTTTAAGAATCTTACGGAGCAACATTTGGATTCCGACAGAACTAATGTATTGCCGTGTAGCACCACCTGTTTCCTGAAAAATCCGCCAAGCTAAACGGGAAAAACTAACTACTTGTGTCCGTATACTACCTGTAAATTCAGGATCACGAAACAAAGTATATTCTTGATCAAATGTCATTTGATCAGGCACAATATAAAAAATCGGCGGCCCTTGTGGTTCTTGAAGTGACTTCTTCTTTATTTCTTCAAACATGAAACCACTTTTATCTGTTCCTGATCTTCCTACAATAAAACGGAGCGTCATTTTTCTCCCCCTTTAACTCAAAATAAAAAGTTTCTATCTTCTTATTCTAACAAAGATAGAAACTTTCCCATAGCAACAACTTATTGATATCGATCTCCAATCGTTGTTCCTGTTCGATTAAAGTGTTTTTTTTGCTGTAATCTTTTTTCAATATATTTTCCTATCGCCCAAAACAGACCGATAAAAACAACTACTAAAATTGTTTTTAGTGGATTTTTAGCGAACGACGCAATGCTTGAACCGACATATGCCATTGAAAAAATCATAACCGCTTTACCTAGGATAATTGCTAAGACATACTGGTAAACCCTGATTTTCGATAAACCAGATACAACATTAATAACCGATGAGGGTGAAAACGGGAAGCTGAGTAAGATAAATAATGGACCGAAACCATGTTGCTCAACCCAACCTGTTACTTTATGAACTTGCTTGTTATTTCGAATACGCTTTAAAAACTTTTTCTTGCCAAGTTTACGTATAATCATAAAGACAGTAATATCTCCAAGAATTGAACCCAACCATGAATACAAAAAACCTTTCAATAATCCGTAGGCTGCAGCATTCGCAAAAACAAATACAAATAACGGTAAAAAGGGAAAGAAAGATTCAATAAACGGCAGAAAAATCCCTGGTAAAGGGCCTAAACTTTCATATTGGTCTAATAATTCAACAATATACTGATCAAGATTACCTTCATCATAATATTGTTTCCAATCTGATAGGATGTGTTGGACGTACATGAGCAAAATCTCCTTAAAGTGTCTGTTCTAGCGAAAAGTCATTATGTATACCTATTATTTTAAAGTATGCACTGTCGTATGTATAGTGCTTATTAAGAAAAAGCGCCCCTTTCTTATCATTTCATAATTATATTATTTTATTTTTGTTGCATTTTTTTCTTATCTCAGCATATAATAGAACAGACGTTCTTATGAGGAGGCTGTCATGATGCGTTATTTGAGCAAACAAGAATTACAAATTGCTTCTCGCTTCCTTTTCCTTTCTATGGCAATCATCGTCATTCGGCAAGATGTTAACCATATTCGAAATGGCCAATTCAAGATTAAAGAACCATACATCACATTGCTAGAACACATGCTTTCTGTCGCTTTAAATGAACGCAAAACGTTGCGTAAACAGATGAGAAATTTACAGTTGCAAGTACTCTTAACAGGTAAAAATGATTCATTTTCATCTTATCTTTTCATTTGCCAAGGGCGAGAAGAACAGCGTAATTACTTCAACCCAGTGATTCGTAAAAAAGTAGAATATATCATTCAAGAACTTATGTTTAAGGCTCAGGATCTAAAATAGGATTAGGGTCTAGTGGTGGTAGGTTTTTAAGTTGTTTCAAACGACTATCAAGTAAGTAGCGAAATTGTGCAGTACGTTGAACTTGGTTAATTATCGAGCCAAACGATACATTGAGAAGAAGTTTTCTACCGTTTGTAAATACAATTTCCGAATGTTGTTTTGGTGCTTTATTGACCCGCTTGATGTGTGTGTGTGAAATCCACGAACATTGCGCGTTGGCTGGTGAAATAGTTGGAAAAAAATACATTCCACTCATTGGATTAATAGAGATAGGAGCTTTATGAGTAATACCACAAATATCTCGTGTCCCTTCTTGCCGCCCTTTTAAATTTGCTCCAAAGTAACGACAAGCATAATCAATCATTTTAGTTGGCGTTAATCCACTGATATAATGCTCTTCATCTTCATCCAAAATCCATGAGCCAATATGACCATATTGATCTCGATCTGCAACAACTGCTAATGTTAGAGGAGTAATTTCATATGATGGAGTGTAAAATTTTTCCATTCAAACACTTCCCTTCAATGAAAAGAAAGAGGCTTGTATATTAATTTACCAAATAAATTGAAAAAAGTATATAGAAAAGTAGCAAAAATTGAAAAAGAATCATTCCTTTTCATGAATTTTGTTATTTTCTATGTTTTTACAGGAAAATATATTCATTTTTTGTAAAAAAACCACAAAATAGTGGCTTGTACAAAAGTATTTTATCAAAGAAAAATCCAAACCAAGAGCATATATACCGCTTCGGAAAGATACTTCGATTTTAGCCGGTGGCTGGTGAGCATCGGACGCACAGGACGTGCTAGTGTCGATGACGTCACAGGACGTGACGATTATTGTCATCGACCTCGTGCTAACGCATGCAACACGACCTCTCACGGCTGAAAAGCATGACGAGACAACGCATTGAAGCTTCAATACAGCCTCTCGCGAATGAAAAGCAGTACGAGGCAACCCATTGTGACCTCAATACAGCCTCTCGCGAATGAAAAGCAGTACGAGGCAACGCATTGATGCCTCAATACGGCCTCTCGCCGATGAAAATCAGAACGAGACAACGCATTGTGGCTTCAATACAGCCTCTCGCGAATGAAAAGCAGAACGAGACAATGCATTGAAGCTTCAATACAGCCTCTCACCGAAGAAAATCAGAACGAGACAACGCATTGATGCCTCAATACAGCCTCTCGCCGAAGAAAATCAGAACGAGACAACGCATTGAAGCTTCAATACAGCCTCTCGCGGTTGAAAAGCATGACGAGGCAACCCATTGTGACCTCAATACAGCCTCTCGCCGATG
>NZ_DATBTY010000067.1:0-67196 GCF_036516575.1 Cerasibacillus sp. | reverse complement strand
TGTACGAAGTGATGCTACTACCCAGAAATGTCTAGAGACGCCAATGGGTTAACAGAAGCGTTCGAGTGAAGGTCGTTTCTAATGTAGCTGGATTTTATAATCTATGTCATACAGTGCTAAAGCTCAACGAATGAAGCATTTAGTATGTTTGTCGGTTACTTGTATTCAAAACCATATCTTCATTCGTTGAAGGTGTGGTTTTTTCTATTAACGAAAGGAGGGATGAGTCCTTGACTAATTTATTTGAAGATGAAGGGCAGAATTTTCGGTTTCTATTGTTTATGCCATTAGAAAAATTAAATGACTCATCCTTGGAGGTGGAGACCATGTTAACAACGCGTAACTTATCTGAGCGCGAGTTACGTATTTTGTTTGAATTGATGATGCACCCCGATGTCTTTCCTTTCGTTAGACAAAAAGCTACGACATTTGAGGAGTTTGTAGCACTTAATGATCAAGTCATAAAGGATGAAATGAACGGAATACTCATTTCACGAGTCATTCTCGATGAATTTAAAAATCCGATAGGCACGATTAATTTATTCGATATTTATAATCAAAATGGGTTCCTAGGCACATGGTTAGGGAAGCCATATCATGGGCAAGGTTATAATTTTTTAGCTAAACAAGCTTTTCTACGGGAATTGTTTTATGATTACAATATAAAAACAGTGTTTATGCGTATTCGCTGTGAAAATATTCGTTCTAGAAAAGCGGCGGAAAAACTACCATATACTATAAAAGCGAATGAAATAAGACCGATCCTATTTAATCAACTTAATCAACAAGGTTATCTCTATGATTTGTATGAAATTCCGAAAGACCTGTTTATCCAGACCGATATGATGGAAGTAGCCCCAGCCTAGAATGGTCATAAAGCAGCCATATTTTGTAGAATGGCTGCTTTTTTTACGCTATCATATATAATAATGGAAAGAAAAGGAAGTAGGAAGGGGAAAATACAATAGTGGAATCAAGAATGAAACCAATTGACGCAGCCCAGCAGTTTATTGAGAAGTACTTTCCTAATTGTGATTGTGCGTTGTTAGCTGGTAGTGTCGTTCGGAATGAAGTGACATCAACATCCGATTTAGATATTGTTGTTTTTGATGATTATGTACAATCATCTTATCGAGAATCATTCATAGAGTTTGGCTGGCCGATTGAAGTTTTTGTAAATAATTTTATATCATATCAACGTTTTTTTAAAAGTGATTACGAACGGGCTCGACCATCATTGGCAAAAATGATTTCGGAAGGTATTGTTTTAAAAAACCATGATTTTATTAAAAAGATTAAGAGAGAAGCGAATGATCTTTTGAAAAATGGACCAAAACGATGGAGTAACAAAACAATCATGATGAAAAGATACATGATCACCGATTTATTATATGATTTTATCGGATCATCTCAACGTGAAGTAGAAATTGTTATTGCCAGTCATTTACTTGAGTCTATCAGTGAATTTGTATTGCGGACCAATCGTAAATGGGTTGGTACGTCTAAGTGGCTGGTACGTACATTGGAAGATTATGATAAAGAACTTGCACATCATTTCTTTATTTCTTTTGATGAATTTTTTAAGACAGAAAATAAACAGCATATTATTCAATTAGTAGATATGGTTCTTGAGCCCTTTGGAGGCAGATTATTTGCAGGATTTAATGTAGGAAAAGATGAACTACTAAATAATAATAGTAAAGAGATAGAGGGTGAGTAGTTGGACAAACTAATTATGAAAAAAATATTAGACTATCATTCAGATTTAAACTTTGTCGATGGGCAAATTTCTAGAGATGGAACACTATTGTTACTTGAAACAGACATGCATGAAGTTGATTTTTTTGAAAGACCAGTTCCAAGACATGATTGGATGGTTAGGATGATTAACAAGGAAGGCTTGACATCCATCAAACTTAAGCATGTTCCATTAATACCTACAGAAGTAGACTTGTTTACTGATGGTACACTGCTTATTGTGCAAGGACGTTGTCAAAAAGAAGGGAATAAAATTGAACGTAATGCCCGGAGATATAATCCGAATGGGCAGCTTATCGATGCGTTTACACTTGGAGATGGCATTGCTCAAGTACAAATTGATGAAATAGATACGATATGGGTTAGCTATTTTGATGAAGGCATTTTTGGCAATTTTGGTTGGGATGATCCAATGGGAAAAGATGGTTTTGTTGCGTACTCAATATCAGGTGAAAAGGTGTGGAGTGTCACTGAACATAGTATGATTGATTGCGATGCCTTCCATCTGATTAATTCAAACGAGTGTTATTTTTATTATTACGATTTGGATTATCGTCTCGTTCACATAAAAGAAAACAAGACATTTAACATACTCAGTGTTCAAGGACAACATGAACTATCTCAATTTACTATTGATAAAATAGGCATCATCGGAACAGTTGATAATCGAATATTGAAGTATTTCCAATTAAAAGGAAAGACTTTCAAATTAAAAGGAAAAATAAAACTAGTTGATGAGAAGGGGAAACAGATTAAAGGACGCGTGTTTGTACGAGGTAGTTATATTTACGTTTACGCCAATCAATGTATATATTATAAAGAATTATAAACGAGAGTAGATGATATAGAGTGGCAGGGCGACGAGGAAAGGCATTTTTAAGTTATTAATGCGACCTAATTCCGTTTTCATAGTCTGATATTAGGTCGCATTGCATTGTGCTAAAGATAAGCCAAGTCATTATTTATTATTGGTTTTGAATATCGCTAATAAGTTGTTTAATTCGATTCAATGATTGTGGAATGACCTCATTTGCTTGTGAGATATCACGTATCAGGGTGCTGACCGTTTCGAGTTGATATTCGATGTTTTCATTACTTACAGTTGTCTCATCCATACTCTGATTAATTTGATGAAAGGCATGTTCTGTATTGGTCATTTGATGTCGGACATCTTCTAGGTAACGAGCGACATCAGCCATTGATGCCGTACTTTTATCAATTTGTTTATTCGTTTGACTAATGAGATTCGTAATTTTAGTTACAGAGCTTGCTGTTTGGACAGACAACTTTCTAATTTCATCAGCTACAACTGCAAAGCCACGACCATGTTGTCCTGCTCTTGCCGCTTCAATCGATGCATTTAATGCAAGAAGATTCGTTTGGTCAGCAATCGATTTAACCATTTCGATTATATCTTTAATTTGTTGGGAGGTTGCATCGAGCCCTTTCATATCATCGGTTGCTTTAACCGTATTTGTTTCCATTGTATCCAATGCGCGGCGCATTTCGGACAGGCGGTTATTCCCTTCTAACGCATCGTGTTTGGCGCTATCTGCTAATTCCGTTCCTTTTTTTGAATCGTTAGTAATGATTTGCAGTTGCTGAGATATTTTTTGAATGGAATGAGACGTTTCTTCTATCATCATAGCAAATTCATTTGAAGTTGTTTCTAAATAGTCTAAAATGACCGCTTTCTGTTCTGTTTCTTCATTTTTTATCCTCTCAATTTCCTCATCATAAGCCTCTAAAACGACTTGTTGCTCAAGATTGAGTAGTTTTTGAATAACTTTGATCGCTATCAGTTGATCTTCTATATTAGAAAAATATTTAGTCATCGTGTCTACAAGGCCATCAAAAATTTTTTCAAATGATGCAATATACCATTTCTGTGTCAAGCCGATATTAAGATGTATAATCGCAATCTGTTTTCTTTTATGTAAAAATTGTTCATTCATCGTACCAGAAAACATTTCAACAATATGTCTTCTTAACGTCTTTTTTAATCTTTCAATCGAACTATGTTCATTTATGATGTTTATAAGAGATGGATTATGCTCTAAATTGTCATAAAAATTATCGATAACTCCCTGGATTTCCTTTTCTACATATGGTTTAAGTGCTTTAGCGATAGCAAAATCTTCCCTTGTCAATGAAACCATTTGCAATTGCATGGCAAGTTCTAGGTCAACAGGAACTTGAACATGAGGAATTTCCCTCTGACTTAGCTCTAATAATGACGCCTCTTGTAAATTGTTTTTATGCTTAACTTTTAATAAAGAAAACACACAAAGCTCCCCCCTATATTTTGACTATAAGTGCTATTATAACGTTTAATATAGGGGAAATTAATAGGTCTTTAGTGCTAAAAGAATTAAAATATATAGAGAGATGTAATCACCACTCATCCCATTTGCTAGATAATATGCCGTTGTTTTTCAATAATGAAATGATCGAAGCTTCTTTTTCCCCCTTAAGCATTTCTTCCGTGCATGCGTCATGTGGATCAAAATTCATTGCTTTAGCTTCTTTTAAACTTGTTTCATCTAAAAAGTGTGTTGGTTCAGGATCAGATTGTTCGAAACAGGGTGGTGCGATATATGTCTTATAATGACGTTCTAGTATGATACGTGTGTCTAGAGAAGGATGAGTAGTGCCCTGTAGTAAGAAAACTAGGAATACAAATATGCTGATAAGCCCAATAGCAATAATGAAAATTGTCTGTTTCATATTAACGCTCATTTCACAATATATATACTCTATTATATAAAACTAAATATGAAAAAATGATGAATATCATTTAAAAAAAAGATGGATAGATAAAAGTATCTTCGGTATAATAAACCTATCAAAAGATCTATTTTGATTTACAGTAAGGAGAAACGTAGTGATTTAGAGGTGAGTTGATGAAGCAATTATCGTTTGTAAAACAATATTTAATGAAGCCCCGTTCAGTTGGAGCGATTCTACCAAGCTCGAAATATCTTGCTAATAAAATGATGGAAGGTATTGACTTCAACCGTGCAACCTGTATTGTAGAATTCGGACCAGGCACCGGTATCTTTACGGATGCATTGTTAAGTCGTAGAAAGAAAAATACAAAGCTTATACTCTTTGAAACTAATCAAGAATTTTGTGCAATTTTAAAGGAAAAATACCAAAACGAAGCGAATTTATACATCTATCATGCTTCAGCTGAATGCATTGAGGAGCATTTACTTCATCATGACATCCAATCTGTTGATTATATTGTATCAGGCCTGCCATTTGCAAGCCTCCCTTCACATGTTTCAACACAAATCTTACATCAAACGAAGCGATACTTAAAAAATAATGGTCAGTTTATTACATTTCAATACACCTTATTTAGGAAAAAATTTATCGGTAAATTCTTTAGAAACATACGTACAAAGCGCGTGTTTCGAAATGTTCCACCTGCCTATGTATTATTTTGTACGCCATAAAATATAAAGGACAAGTTCGTTTTTTATAAGAAAACCTCACAAGACGTTAATCTTGAGAGGTTTTGTCTTTTCTTACTTCTGCATTTGGATCACTGATTAATTCACTTGCTGCCTTTTTAAATTCCTGCAGCGTTTGTCCTGCTGCTTTACCGATTTCAGGTAACTTTTTTGGTCCAAAAATTAGGAGAGCCAAAACCAAAATAAGAATGAAACCGGGTATTCCAATATTACCTATTCCCAAAACGATCACCTCTTAGTTAGTCATTGAATCCGGTTTTATCTGCAAGTTTATTAACTGACATGTTTGTTGATTTGTTTTTCACTCACTAATTGACCACCATTCTTAAGATATTTCTCGATTCCTTCTGCAGCTCGATATGCTAGCGCACCGATTGTGGCCGTTGGGTGATGGCCTGCAAAATGCGGAAATGCAGAACCACCTACAACAAACAAATTTTCCATATCCCACATCTGTAAATAATTATTAACGGCAGAGGTGTCTGGATTGTCTCCCATAATAACTCCGCCTGCATAATGTCCGCCTTGATAAATATGATCGAACTCTTCGGGAATACTATCTTCATCAATAATATCTGCGCCCATTTCTTCCATTATTTCCTTACATTTTTCGACCCCAAACTTAGCAATATTCCGGTCTTGGTCTGTATATTTATTTGTAACACGAAGGAGCGGATCATTGAAGTCGTCTTTATAGGTTGGGTCTAAATCAAGGAAATTATGCCACCAAGGCATAATGGCAGGAGTGTACCATAATTGTAAATTTCGGTTCGCATAAAACAAGGAATTCTTCTTAAATTCAGATCCCCATCTCGGTGTACCTTTAGGGACATTGTTGCTTGCTATAGCCCCATCACCATATTGCCTTAGCTCTATACCACCACCATTAATAAAATCCAAATTTGTATGGTCGAAGTTATCTCCAGCGAAGTCACTCATCGTTCCCCCGAGAGCCCCTGCTCCCATATAAAGATTAAATTTCTTGTCCTTAAAAAATCCTCTCACGCCTCTAAATGTAATATTAAATTGACCATTAAAGTTTCGTCCAATGACACCTTTTCTAGTCTTCGGATCATAAGGCTCTCCTATATTCGACAACAATAAGAGGCGATTATTTGTAAATGTAAAGGCTGCTAATACGACAACATTTGCTGGTTGCTCATACTCTTGTCCTGTCCTTGTATCCACATACATAACACCGGTCGCTTTCCCGTCTTTATGAAGGACGCGTCTGACATATGACTGTGTTCGTAGTTCGAAGTTACCGGTTTTTTCCGCTGTTGGAATAACGGTTACAATTGCATCTGATTTGGCACCAAAATCACATCCATATTGGGTACAAAACGCACAATATTGACATTGATTAATGACCTCACCATCCGGATTCTCATACCTTTCGGATAGGTTGGCAGACGCAACTTGATAAGGATGATAACCTAATTTTTTAGCTGCCTCCTTGAATAGTTTGATTGGTGGTGTTTCCTTCATAGGCGGTGTTGGAAAGTTTTTACTAGAGCGTTTAGGCCCGAGTGGATCAGGTTCACCTGATAAGCCAGCAGTCTTTTCAAAGCGATCATAATACTTTTCCATTTCATCATATGTAATCCCCCAATCTTGGATCGTCATGCCTTCCGGGATTTTCTCTTCCCCATACCTTTCCACTGTTTGACTATATATTTCAAAATCATAGGGTAAGAATCGATATGTCGCTCCTGCCCAATGGACACTCCCACCACCTAAATCCGTCCCAGCCATCATCTCATCCTGTGTTCGTACGGGTAACGCCACTTCATCCAATGTGTTTCGGGAAGTAATGGTCTCATGGAATAAATTTTGCATCATTTCAAATCGATTTGTAAATCGCAGTTCGTCTTTGACACCTGTATAGTCTGATTGTGTTTTCTTTTCACCACGTTCTAATGCGACAACTTTTTTTCCAGCTTTAGCAAGTTCAGCCGATACAATCCCACCTGCCCAACCTGTACCGACAACGACAACATCTACTTTATCTCGTTTAATTACCACGTATATCACTCCAATTCTTATTACAAATCATGATTGATAGTCCCTTAGACTAATCGGGTCCATCACAATAAATTCATCACTATCAATTTCATTTATATAAGCAAGTCTTGGCCCAGGGTATTCTTTCATTTTCCAAGCCATCATATTTTTATTTCCACCGTATAAAGGATCGGCATAAACACCTTCAATCGTTGTCTGTAATAGCAAATTAAAAAACGTAACTGCAGCAACTCCTTGCATATCTACTTCGCCATTTTCAAATGCTTGTAATACTTCATCCTGTTGGTCTTCTGTGGCATCAACAAAATTCACATTAAATTGCTTTTGACTGACTTGGTCCATTTTTCGTAGACCTTGGATAAATATTTCCCCACGATTCAATCTGGACTGATATCTTGGGGTAGGAGTAGGCGCTTTGGTAGACGTGTTCGGACCCGATTTGTCCTGTTCACTATCTTTATGTTGATAATCATGTGTTTGTTGCGTTTGATAAAAGGGATCACGCATATACTCTTTTGCATTATTTCCCCATGCTCCAGCTAATTGTTTATCAATAAAGTAGGGAACACCTAATTCAATCGCGCCTGGACCATTGTCATCTTTTGGGAAAATACGTTCAGTAGCCGCTTTTAATACTTCAAAATCTTCTCTCCGGCTAAAAAACATACGCGCATCTTGTAACGGTTCCTCTTGGGCTACATCTTTGGTCGGTGTTTCTTCTCTTGTTAGGAATTGGTTTGTAAACAAGCCACCTAGTAAAGAACCACCCACAACACCTCCAGCAACCAATCCTGTATTTTTAAGGAAATGGCGCCGACTGACTGTTTCTTCATCATTTTTCGCCACGGTTTATCCCTCCAAAAAAAGTTAGTTACATTTATGTTTCCCATAGTTATCCAAAATATCCAATAGGGGGAATAATTGCCAGATTAGCGTAGTTAAAAAACATTGCAGAAGAGCAATACGATGACTTCAATCTACTATGTTTTAAATGGTTAATCATTCCCAAGCAACCACACTTCTAAAATTTGACTAAAGAATCTTTACATGAAACTCAGAATAATGTTGGATATATATTGCATTATTTTACTAATGGATGTAATATATAACCAACATAATGTAATATATATTTGTCATTGATGAGGTGGTCATTTGGTAAATAAAATTAAATTAGCAAGAACAGAAGCGGGATTAACACAAGAACAACTTGCATTAAGAGTAAAGGTTACAAGGCAGACAATTGGTCTAATCGAAAAGGGGAAATACAATCCAAGTCTGCAGTTATGTATTGCAATTGCAAAAGAATTAGGAAGGACATTAGATGATTTATTTTGGGAGGATTGATGATTATGAAATCTTTTTTAAATGTATTTTTGCCTGATGATGAGTATAAACGGACACGGATTCTGTATTTTATGGCAGAAGGAACATTTATTAGTACCATTTTGTTGATCATATTTGCGTTTATCAATGATGTTTGGTTGGAATTGAAACATATTGACTTCAGCTTCATTGCTCTAATTATCGCCGTTTCAAACATTGTCTATATATTTATCCGCTATATATTATCTGGAATTGAATATGCAGATGTTGTGACTGAAAAAAGATATAAAAGAGAAGTTAAGATTATTTTACGAGATGCGCTTGGATTCGGCGGGATATTTTTCGTACTGTCTGGAGTACAAACAGGAATTCCATCAAATTTGGAGACAACTATAGATCTTGTTGTTCCTGCCATAATGGGGGGATTATTCTTTTTCCTACTTAATTACATCTCATTAAAACGTTCTTATAAGAAAAATAAACAATTGTTTGATGAATGAGGGGTATGATTAAAAGTAGTTAGCGAGGAAAATAAATCAGTGATATTGTTTATATGTTAGTTCTGCTTCAGTAATTGATACAGCGATTATTTTTTTTCAATATAATAGTAGGTGGACGAATGCCAATAAAAAACATGCAATAGGAAAATACAAATGGATAAAGGGAATTTTGTTTTCTGCGTTACTTGGTATACTGTTCTCCAAATCGGGATTCATTTTAACGTATGTGTAAAAACATGTATTGAAAAATCCAGCCTTTGACAAAAAAGCATCATTATTATATAATTTTTGTGAATTGGAAATAAAAGAAGGAGGATTAAAAGTGCAATCTATGAGACTACGTTTCCCATCTTTGAACAAGTAACTAAATAGTTCAAAGGCTCTGTTGATGTACACAGAGTAAACGGGATAGGTCTGTCTTTTTTTAATCTTCTTCAATGAATATAAAACGATGTCATTTGTAGAAAGGCGGATAAGTCTGTCTTTCTTTTTTTGTTGTTCAAAATAATGGATGTCTGGATTCAAACAGACATCATTTTTTGCATGACTTCTTCCTGTTTACCTGTGGCATGGACAGATGTCCTACCAAAGTAATGGGAGGAAACTAAAGTGGAACAATTAACAGTGGAATTATCAAATGTCGAAGTTAGTTTTTTGGATCAACTCATCTTAGATATTCCAAAATTGTCGGTCCATCAATTTGACCGGATTGGTATTGTTGGAAAAAACGGTGCTGGAAAAAGCACATTATTAAAAGTGATAGCTGGAAAAATCACGCCAAATAAAGGAACGGTTCATCGCCTTGTTGAGTTTGGTTATTTCGGACAATTGACTCAACCAAATGAAACAGAAATTAGTTATGAATTATTGAGTAAATTAGCAGTTCCCGATGAAGATATCCAGCATTTAAGTGGTGGGGAACAAACAAGAATGAAATTAGCCCAATTATTTTCAACTTATTACGAAGGACTGCTTATTGATGAGCCAACAACTCATTTAGACCATTCTGGGATTGAGTTTTTAAAGGAGCAGTTGAAGTATTACTATGGTTCGCTTATTCTTGTTAGTCATGATCGGCAATTACTTGATGAGATCGTAACAAAAATTTGGGAAATTGAAGATGGACAAATCACGGAATACACGGGAAATTATTCGGACTATGTGAAGCAAAAACAATTGGAAAGACAGCAACACCAAGAAGAATATGAAAAATTTAAGAAAGAAAAAAAGCGTTTGTTAAAAGCTGCGGAAGAAAAAATGAAAAAGGCAGAGAGAGTTACCCAACCGAATAAAAAGCTTTCTAAAAGAGACGTAAAAGCCACAGCTAATCGAATGTATATGACAAAATCAAAAGACACAAGCCAAAAGTCTATACAAAGGGCGGCGAAAGCGATAGAAAAACGAGTCGAGCTATTGCCGGAAGTAAAAGCTCCACGAGATACAAAAACCCTTTATTTTCATCAGCCGGAAGCATTAAAGATGTATAATAATTTTCCGGTAATGGCGGATGAGCTAACATTAAAAGTTGCAAATAAAGTGCTTCTTAAAGATGTCAGTTTTCAATTTCCTTTAGGGAAAACGATTGCCATTACGGGGAAAAATGGATCGGGCAAGACATCATTACTAAACCACATATTAGATGACGGAGAAGGCATCATTCTTTCACCAAAAGTCGTCTTCGGTGTCTATCAACAAATGGCGTATCGATTTAAACAATCTGAAACGGTGCTAGAGTATATAAAAAATCGCAGCGATTATGAAGAAAGTAGAATTCGTGCTGTACTTCATGCAATGAATTTTACTGGGAATGATTTACGAAAAGATGTGCGTCATTTAAGTGGTGGAGAGGCAATCCGGTTAGTTTTGTGTCAACGGTTCTTGGGAACGTACAATGTCCTCGTCTTAGATGAACCAACCAACTTTTTAGATATAGACAGCATTGAAGCATTAGAAAATTTTCTCGCTTCCTATGAAGGGACAGTAATTTTGGTATCTCACGACCAGTGGTTTGTTGATCGTGTGGCTGATGTTGTGTATAAGATAGAGAAAGAACAACTTATTTTAGAAAAATGATTTATCGTAAACTCCGGAACAAGGATTTGGGTTCTTCCGGAGTTTTATTTTGATAGGGCGACTGAGAGATTAGACATTAATAAAGAGCTTCCTCATGCAAGTGATGAAAATCTATGATTATATGCCCATTAGCATCATCATAAATCATCTTTCGCCGTCTTAAATTTGAAAGTGTTCGACTAACTGTTTCACGACTTGACCCAATCATATTAGCTAATTCTTGATTCGTAAATGGTGTTGTGAGTAGTACATTTCCATTTTCTAATTTGTCACCATGGGATTGTGTGAGACGAAGTAAAAGTTTAATAATTTGTTCTCTTGTATCATTCATGATTTTTTCGCCAAGTCTTACTTGTAAATCAGCAATCAAACGGCTTTGCATCTGTAGGAGCTTCATACAAATTTCTGGGTGTTCAATTAACACGTTTTGGAAGTCTTTAATAGGTATATATAACAGCATAGCTTCTTCATAAACGACAGCATGAGCGGGATAATTTCCTTTCTCTAGAAAACCTTGATGTGGGAACATATCACCAGCTGTAAGCACATTGATAATTTGTTCTTTTCCATTGAGATCTGTTTTGTATATTTTAATTTTTCCCCAATTAATAAAGTATACATTTGTCATTGGTTCGTCTTGAAAAAATACATGTGTTCCCTTAGGTTGTGTGCGAAGCTTTGTCAAGGGGATAATAGGTTTTAATCCGGTATCGGAAACATCGTGAAAGATTTCAAATTTACGTAAAAGTTTTTCAACCATAGATTTGTTCATATGAAAAATTCCTTTCCAGAATCAAAAATAAAGGTTTAATGAAATGTCTTTATTTATATCATACCACGTTATATAAAAAGGATAAAAAGCAAGTGACAAAAATCACTGCGAAATAAAAATGGCTTGTTTACAATTAATACATGTCAAAAAAATCGGAGGGTATGACGTGTATAATCGAGATTATCATCAGAATCCGTTTATAGTTATCTGGGAACTTACAAGAGCATGCCAGCTGAAATGTCTTCATTGTCGTGCAGAGGCACAATATCATCGGCATCCACTTGAATTAACATTTGAAGAGGGTAAAAAATTGATTGATAATATTTATGATATGGCCAATCCCATGCTTGTATTCACAGGGGGAGATCCATTAGAGCGTCCTGACGTATTTGATATTGCCGAATATGCCATTAAAAAAGGTGTCCGTGTATCGATGACTCCTTCAGCAACACCCAATGTGACAAAAGAAGCAATAGAACGAGCGAAGAAAATTGGACTGGCTCGCTGGGCATTTAGTATTGATGGTCATTGTGCAGAAATTCACGACCATTTTCGAGGTACAATGGAATCATTTGATTTGACGATGAAGGCGATTGATTATTTACATGAACTTGAATTACCGCTTCAAATTAATACCGTGATTTCTAAATATAATTACAAATATTTAGATGAAATGGCGGAAATGGTAGAGAATTTAGGTTGTGTCCTATGGAGTGTATTCTTTCTCGTTCCAACAGGTAGAGGTAAAATGGATGATATGATTTCGCCTGTAGAGCATGAGCGAGTGTTACGATGGCTCTATCAATTATCAAAACGTGTTCCATTTGATATTAAAACAACTGCGGCCCAACATTATCGCCGCGTCGTGATACAAAGTAAAATGAGAGAAGATAAAGCAAAAAGTGATAAGAACCATATTTTTTATGAGGATGCTTTAATGCACGGAAAGACTGGTCAGATCGACGGGTTAGGGCGAGCACCTAAAGGAGTTAATGACGGAAATGGATTTGTATTTATTTCTCACACTGGCGATGTCTATCCGAGTGGTTTACTACCGATTAAGGCAGGAAATGTTCGCCACACACCCTTAGCAGAAATATACCGTGAATCAGAAGTATTTAAGAAATTACGAAATCCTGATAAATATAAAGGGAAATGTGGAATTTGTGAATTCCGCCATGTATGTGGTGGATCACGCTCAAGAGCATATAATGTAACAGGAGATTATATGGAAAGCGAACCATACTGTGTGTATATACCAAGAGCCATGCGCGAAAAGAAAAAGGCAGTGAAACAATAAATTAATGTGAAAACAAGTGAAGAGACGTGGTCTACTCACTTGTTTTATTTTTTAATCAGTTAGGTGAAAAGAGTATAAGGCTATGTTACATAATTCGTTTTATCTCTAAGTATGTGTAGAGTAGAAGGTTCTACTCCTCACTTATCTGCTATTTTTTGAAAGTCGTGCAGAGTGGAAGCGTCTATTCTTTACTTAATTCGCTCTTTCATCTTTAAAGGACAACCAGGTGTTGATAATGTCATCGTGACGCTCGTATGATTGTCTTCAACTTGAACATCATAGATTAATCCCCAATTCTGGATCAATGACTTCAAATAAGGCAGCTATAGCTTTTGATAGTAAAGACATCGCAAGAGCTCCATTAGCTCTGAAGTGATGTAAATCACATACAATATGTTCAAAGTGAATTGAATCATAGAATAAATGTGAGATGGCTCACTACAATGAAATTGCCCTCCCTTTATAATGAATTTAATAAAGTTAAGGAGGCTATGAACATGCGGGAAATCGAATTCGCAGTTAAAATCAATGCACCAGAAATAGAGCCCAGATTCCGTCACGCACATATTCTTGAACAGTTTGACCAGCTACCTTCAGGTCAATATATGGAATTAAAAAATGATCATGATCCAAAACCGCTTCACTACCAATTTATGATGGAAAGAAAAAATCAATTTACATGGGAGTATTTAGAAGATGGTCCAACGCAATGGCGAGTTGCCATTGGAAAAAAATAAATAACATAAAAAAGCGGATCATGAGCATTCATATGCATATGCAAATACCCCTTTTAGGCATTGCAGGGATGTTGATCTATCCATATTTAAAGGAAACATTTTCGCAGTTCTTTGAAAAATGGAATTATAACGGCATTCAAGGTATTTTACTATTTATGATTATCGTTATTTATTGGTTGTTTCCAAGAACAATGGATGAAGCTCTAGGTGTGTCTCATATTGAAATGTTTAAGTTTATTAGTTGGCCATTCTTAGCAGGAGTTCCATTAAGAGATAGTTGGGGGAAATTAAGCCAATTGGCTAAAGACATTTTTTTGTAGTCATTGGCACCATCTATACGGGAATGGGATTTCTCTATATATTTGCAGAGGATCAACTATGTAATAATTATTTAATTGTTGAGCAGCGGGCATTAGGTTGGGGTTTTTATTCATTGCTTTAAGTATCTTTCTTTACTTTGCTCAAGATAAATTAATTGATCATTCGAAGTATGAGTGATGAATATGATGATAAGAAGAAAAACAGTGGATTCTATCAAGTGCTTTGATATCCACTGTTCTTTTATCAGTTCCCGACAGAAGACTCCTACTTCAAGTGACTCGTAAGAGCACTAAGTGGTGGGTAGGTCAGTCATCGACTTGTAATAATTGTCGTAGTTCATTTGTTGCTTCTGGAGTCGATAAGAAGAGATCTGCCTCTTCAGAGTCGGTTTGAACGATAAACATAAACATACTTTTCTTATCTTGGTCACCTAACCAAAAATAAATGGCATGAGTCGGAAGGTCATCCTCATATTTTATGTATACATTATAATCAGGATCAGTTATCTTCCAATCATAGTCATCAGCTAATTTTTTTGCTGTAGTGATCGCTTTTTTAAATATTTGAATGGATTGTTTGTCAGTAAATGTGTAGAGGTAGTCATCTGTAAATTGTTCAGTATCTGTATATTTGGTTATGTTTACTTTAACGATCTCATCATCTAAGAGCGCCATCGTTTCTGATGTTGTTTCATCACAACCAATTAATAATGCCGAACAAAAGATAATGAACATAAATCCCCTTTTCATTCATTTTCACTCCTTTCTAATATATTACTTAACTCGAATTAAATACGCAATCATTTTTTTAAATTTTAATTATATTTGAACAACAAAAAAACCCCTGATATGATATCAGGGGCAAATAAAATATATGTTAAAAGAAATAGGGTCAATAAGAAAAAGATACTGTTTAATGAATTATTTGAAACATATTACAAGCGTTTGAATAAAATATTATTTTCCAAATGAATATGTTGGAATGTCATATCTTCAAGTTCGGCTAAACGAGCATAAGTCATACGATAAGAACCACATGCCTCCATAGGCGGTTCGAATCCATTTGTTATATCACGCATTTTCTTTAAAAAATCTCCTGTCACATCATGCTCGCCTTCCAGTTCTCCATTAGCGTCTCTAATTTGTTGGAGCAATTGTTCACTTGGTTCTTCTTCATATTTTTTAATTAACGGAAAGACTTCATTTTCTTCTTTTATTGAATGTTCTTCCATTTCAACTTTGAACTCATTATACACACGATGCAATTCTCGTAAATGAGGGTTGTTTGTGCCGTGAACTCGGAAAATCTTTGTAACAAATTCACCTAATGCCGGTAGCTCTTGCTTTAAATAGGCATGATGTGTATCGATAATATGATTGACAAGTTTTGATAATGGTACTTGCTCCCAATCAATAATGTCATGATCCTGTTTATTCCATTCTGTAAAAGCATGATTTAACTCAGATAAAATCGCTTCCTCATCAAGGTGACGTTCGTTAAATGTTTCTTTAAGCGGCTTACCACCACCACAGCAAAAATCAATACGATGTTTTTTAAACAAATCACTGGCCTGTGGAAATGTCTTCACAATATCTGCTGGTGTATGTTCAGCTGTAAATGTCATTTAGGTCCCCTCCATCCATGTTATAACATCATCATATTAAACATTTACGGAAAAGTCTGTGATTCATCTCACTATGTTTGAAAATTATTATTTAAACTTGACCTGCATCAATTTTTATTTTTAACAGAGACGATAAAATAAAGATAGAACAAAACAAGGAGGAATAAAACATGACAAAAGCAGTTTTTCAATTAGAACCGTTAACATGCCCAACCTGTGTTAAAAAAATAGAAACAGCATTAACAAATCAAGACGGTGTTGATATGGTAAAAGTACTCTTTAATTCAAGTAAAGTAAAAGCAGAGTTTGATGAAAAAGTCGTTGAACATGGTGAATTAGAAGCGCTAATCGAAAAGCTTGGATACGCTGTGAAAGGCACAAAAGTTTCGTAATTAAACAACTGGAGCTGTCCAACTCGCTATTTGACTGTTGGTCGCTCCAGTTTTTGTTTCTTATTGAAGCAAGTGGATTGAGCTGTACACTCGGCGCGAAATTGGGAAAATAGCCGAGATGTAACGAGTATGGCGCTCTCCCCGATGCGAACTCGGGGAAAAAGTGAAACCGCAACGAGTAAAGCTCTCTACCCGATGCGAACTCGGGGAAAAGTGAAACCGCAACGAGTAAAGCTTTCTACCCGATGCGAACTCATGGGAAAAGCGAAAACCGTAACGGGTAGAGCATCTTAAACACAAAACTTGACGATGGTCAATTCTTTATTTGCCAGGACCTTTTATGATAAAGATAGAAAGGAAGTGGTGAGGATGCAACTATTTATTAACAAATATAAAAACCAAATAACATTTATATCGTTTATCTTAATTGTATCAGCGTTTTTGATTGGTGGGGACTTTAAAAATAGCGCACTTATTTTAGCTACTGTGGTAGCGGGTGTTCCCATTGCTTTAAAGGCGTATCAGGCGCTAAAAATGAAAGCTTTTAGCATCGAATTACTCGTGACGATTGCTGTTATTGGGGCGCTTTTTATTCAAGAGTTTGTTGAATCTGCTGTTGTGACGTTTTTATTTATGTTTGGTGACTATTTAGAAGGACGCACATTAGAAAAAACACGTTCTTCCTTAAAAGAACTCGTTGATATGGCGCCACAGGAAGCGACTGTGATTCGAAATGGTGTCCATGCGACGATTCCTGCTGAAGAAGTTAATCAAGGTGAACAATTAATTGTTCATGCGGGTGGGAAGATTCCCGTTGATGGCGAAATTATTGCTGGTGAGGCTTCCATTAACGAAGCAGCAATTACAGGTGAATCAATCCCTGTCCGTAAAAAAATGAATGATGCTGTATTTAGTGGTACGATTGTCGATAGTGGTTATGTCGAATTGATTGCTGAAAAAGTAGGCGCTGATACGACTTTTGCTAAGATTATTGAGCTCGTTGAAGAGGCACAAGAATCTAAATCAAAAACCGAGAAGTTTCTAAATAAATTTGCGGCTATTTATACACCAGGTGTTGTCGGTTTATCGCTTCTCGTTTATCTATTAACGCGTGATTTGCACATAGCGATTACGTTTCTTGTTATAGCTTGTCCCGGGGCTCTCGTTATCGGTGCACCTGTGTCGAATGTTGTTGGGATTGGTAATGGGGCAAAACATGGTATATTGATTAAAGGTGGAGAAGTGATGGATAACTTCTCTAAAGTAGATACACTCGTATTTGATAAGACGGGAACATTAACGAAAGGTAAGCCAGAGGTAACAGACTATCACGTATTTGGAACAGAAGACCCAGAAGAATTATTCAAAGACATTGCACGGGCAGAATTAATTTCTGAACATCATTTAGGAAGAACGATTGTCCAGGAAGCGAAAAAACGAGGGCTAGATATATCAGGAGATGTAGATGAAGGCGAAGTAATTAAAGGAAACGGGATTAGAGCTACCGTTGATGGGCGATTATTTGTATTAGGCAACCGAAAATTGATGATGAAGGAAAACATTGCTATCACTCAAGAAATAGAAAACGTTGCCGTCGACAGAGAAAAGCAAGGGAATACGGCCATATTTGTAGCAGTAGAAGGTGAGATAAAAGCAATTATTTCTATCGCTGATGAGATTCGTGATGATGCCAAAGAAGCTATATCTGAAATGCGGCAAAATGGGGTCAAGAAAATCATTATGCTTACAGGGGATAATGAATATACAGCAAGACTTGTTGCTGAAAAATTAGGTTTAGATGCGTACTATGCCGAATTACTGCCGGAAGACAAAGTCGAATATGTAAAGCGATTAAAGGATGAAGGTCATGTAGTAGCCATGGCAGGTGATGGTGTTAATGATGCACCAGCGATAGCAACAGCTGATATCGGGGTTGCCATGGGTGAAGGTGGGACTGACATATCAATGGAAACAGCCGATGTCGTTTTAATGGCTGACCAATTAAAACAATTTTCTCATGCTTTTTCTTTATCAAAGGCAAGTATGCGTAATATGAAGCAAAATATTTGGATCGCTGTTGGGACCGTTGTACTCCTCTTGATTGGTGTATTAAAGGGTACCGTTCATTTAGCGTCGGGTATGTTTATCCATGAAGCAAGTGTGTTAATCGTTATTTTAAATGGGATGAGATTGATGACGTTTAAGCGTGATAAAAAGAAATTTAAAAATAGTAGTACGTTAGAAACGGATGAGGTCGTTCTATAAAGAAAAAGAGGTGTTTTTATGGGAGAAAAACATACTTGTTCATATCATGATCAAGAGGCATGTGTGTCGATCGTCCCGATATTTAATCATTTAGCTCAAGAACAGATGGATGAGATTATGCGTGTTGTTCAAAGTGTTTCTTTAAAAAAAGGAGAAATCTTATACCATGCTGAAGATGAATCGGATGCCTTGTATATTGTCCATCAAGGCCAAATAAAAATATATCGGTTGACAGAAGAAGGAAAAGAGCAACTCATTCGGATTCTGTTACCCGGCGATTTTACAGGGGAACTAGCATTATTTCAAGACTCGGTTCATGAGGCCTATGCTGAGGCAATGGTTGACACAGAGATATGTATGATTCAACGACAGAATTTGCATCAACTATTATTAAAATATCCGACAATTTCCCTGGAAATATTAAATGAATTTGCAAATAGACTAGAAACAGCTGAAAAACAAACGACTCGCTTCGCATCAGAAAAAGTAGAAACAAGAATCGCTCTTTTTCTTGCTGAATGTTTAGATCGACAAGGTGATGTGATGACTCCCGAGTTTGAACTTCCAATGAGTAAAAAGGATTTGGCGTCTTATTTAGGAACAACCCCTGAAACATTAAGTCGTAGATTCAGCCAATTTGAAGAAAAAGGCTATATTAAACAAAAAGGTCAAAGAAAAATAGAAATTCTGGATTTAGATGGTTTGCTGTTAGTGTAGTTTTAAATCGGACGGCGTTTCTTAGTGGTTATTTATACTTTGAGGATCTAGATAAACTAGAAGCGATTTGCTAAAAGAATCAATAACAGGACAAGGAATAATGATTCTCCTTGTCCCGTTAGCTATAAGGTTAAGTAATGATACTAATATTATTCGCTACCTTCGTGGCTAAATTGCCATCCCACTCCAAATTTGTCTGTTAGTTTCCCATAGCATTTACTCCAAAACGTTTCTTGTAGGTCCATCTCAACTGTGGCACCTTGTTTCATCTTATTAAAATAAGATTTAATTTCATCAATGTCTTTACTCACGACTGTCAAGCTAAAGTTATTACCTTGATTATAAGGCGTTCCTGGAAAAGTATCGGAAAACATCATTTCGGTACCATTGATATTTAGTCTCGTATGCATAACTAAATCTTTCGCTTCTTCTGGGAGTTTAAACTCAGGGTTTGGTGGTGCTTCTCCAAAAGTCATGATTTTTGGTTTTGCGGTTTGAAATGCATCAGCATAAAACATGACTGCTTCACGGCAATCGCCGTCAAACGTAAGATAAATATTAACAGACATTTGTTTCACTCCTTCATTTTTCACAAAGATATCGTTCATATTGTATACAACCGTATAAAAGTATAAACCAATTATTAGAATGCCAGTTCTAATTATATCTTATCATTTCATTACTGTTCTGGATAGCGCTCCTTTAAAAATGCTACTGACTGGGTAATTAACTTTTTCAAAATATCGATATCAATATCTGCCACCTTATTGATGTAAACACATGCTTTACCTGTTTTGTGCTTGCCGAAGTTCTTTAATAATGCTTCACGCTTAGAGTCTCCTGTTGCAAAATACAAGCTGAATCGTGCTTTTCGCGGGGAAAAGCCAACAAGTGGTGCCTCTCCTTCATGACCTGACTTATATTTATAATGATATTTTCCAAAACCGATAATACTTGGGCCCCACATTTTTGCTTCATAACCAGTCGTTTCTGTAAAAATGTCTAATAATTGATAGGCATCTTCTCGCTTTTTCGGACTTTCCACCGATTCAATAAACTCAATCACACTGTCATCTGTTTCTTTTGTTTTTAATTCATAGGCCACTAGCTATTCTCCTTTCTATTTGTCATACCTTATTTTTTGTATTACCAAATATAACCGTGTGAATTTGCAAAAGATTTTATCATATGCTTAGCAATCATGCCATACCGTTCGATTATATTCGTATATGAAATATTATATATTAAATCATTAAAATAAACAGATTAAATTATCTTTTTATCGTTCTAGGTAAAAATGAATCGTATGTTAAGATAGAACTAAATAAATTATAACGAATGACCACTCTGTATAAATAATGAAATTGAGGGTGATTTCATGTACATTTACCGGGCAGATGAAATTCGACAAATTGACCAACAAGCAGCAGAGCAAGGCTTTTCATTATTTTCGTTAATGGAAAATGCTGGTCGTGGATTATTTAATAAAATCATGCCATTGATTAAGAAAGATGACCGAATGATTGTTTTAAGTGGACGTGGAAATAATGGTGGTGACGGGATTGTGTTGAGCCGCTATCTACGTATGGCTGGTTACAACGTGTCACTCGTTTTCCCGCTTGGAAGACCGAAAAGCGAAACAGCTAAGCAACATTTGGATTATTACTTTATGCAAGATGAAAAGGTCGATGAATGGAACCCGAATCAAGTATACGATGTCATTATTGATTGTTTGTTAGGTATAGGGACGACATTACCATTAAGGGAGAATGTTAAACAAGTCGTTTCATGGAGTAACGAGCAAGATGCTTTACGCATTGCTGTCGATATCCCGACAGGCGTTCAAGCTGATCATGGACATGTTCCAGATGGAGAGGCGTTTTTAGCGGACTATTCGTTTTCATTACATGGCGTCAAACCATCAATATTTTTATTACCATCTGGAAAATACTTTGGCAAAACCGAGAGCGTGTCTATTGGGTTGAAGCAAGGCAGTGAATTATCAATCATAACGAAGAAAAGTGTCATTGAGTCATTTCCAAGCCGAGAGAAAGCAAGTCATAAAGGAACATTCGGTACGAGTCTAATTGTCGCTGGGACGGATCATATGCCTGGAAGTGCTGTTCTCACAGCAATTGGGGCGATACGATCAGGCACAGGAAAATTGGTAATGGCAACGACAGAGCGTGTGGCATCAGTTATTGCATCAACTGTACCAGAGGCGACCTATTTATTAAATGGCTTAGAACAAATCTGCCAAGGACATATTCCAGAAAAAATCGCTGCAGCCGGGATTGGGCCGGGACTTGAGTCACCAGAATCCGTCCAAAAAGCAACAGAAGTCTTAATGGAGAGTGGTATCCCACTCGTTGTTGATGCAGGCGCCATCCAACAGCGCAACATTTGGAATGCGAAAGGCCCTGTTATTTTAACCCCTCATCCAGGTGAATTTAGCCGGTTAACTGGATTATCAATTGAAGAGATCCAGGCAAATCGTATTGAACTTGCCTGTAACTATGCGATGCATCATCATGTGACCGTTGTATTAAAAGGAAACGATACAGTCATTGCCTTTCCAAATGGGGAAATATATATTAACCAAACAGGGAATAGTGGTTTAGCAAAAGGTGGAAGTGGTGATGTTCTAACTGGAATGATCGTCAGCATGCTTGCAACTCATGATAATTATCGAGATGCTGTAAAAAATGCGGTCTATATTCACGGCCTATGTGCTGATATAAGGAGAGAAACATATAGTGAAACGAGTATGGTTGCCAGTGATTTTCATCGTTTGTTGCCGTTAGCGTTACAGCGAATTGAAAGATATAAATAAACAAGCCAGGTTGCTAAATTATTGAGTTGCTCTCTTTTAGATAGAAAAATATTTTACATCTCTTAGAATAAACAAAATATTTGTGGGGGTGTGAAGTTGTGAAAATAGAAGATATTTATCATGAACTGCCTATTATCGAAACAGAACGGCTTTATTTAAGAAAAGTTACCGTGGCGGATTTGGATGATATGTATACTTATGGCTCAAATGAAAAAGTGGCTCAGTATGTTTTTTGGGAACGACATCAAACAAAAGCGGATACGAAAGCTTTTATTGAATATATATTGAAATGTTATGCCGCTCATCAAGTTGCCCCATGGGGAATTGAATACAAAGAAAATGGTCGGTTTATAGGTACGGCTGATTTTGTATGGTGGCAACCCCAACATCAAACAGCCGAGATTGGTTATGTTCTGTCTGAACCATATTTGGGAAAAGGAATCATGACTGAAGCGGTACATGCAATGGTGCGTTTTGGTTTTAAGCATATGGATTTAGTTCGTAATCAAGCAAAGTGTCTTGCTGAGAATATAGGTTCCGAACGTGTGATGCAGAAAAGTGGTATGACATTCGGGGGTACGTTAAGAAAAGCGATGTTCGTTAAAGGAAACCATCGTGATATCAAAATGTATAGCATCTTAAAAGAAGAATTTACTCCAAAAATTGTATAAATCGTAATTAACTCCAATTCTCATCTTATGCCGAGTAGGGGAGAATATTATTTGAAATAGAGCTCTTAAATGAGTCCTACTAGAAAAGTAGCTGCCTGTACTGCGCACGGAATCGCAATTCCCCATGACTCCGTGCAGAGTGGAAGTCTGTACTGCGCATGGAATCGCAATTCCCCATGACTCCGTGCAGATTGGAAGTCTGTACTGCGCATGGAATCGCAATTTCTCATGACTCCGTGCAGATTGGAAGTCTGTACTGCGCATGGAATCGTAATTTCTCCTGAATCCATGCAGAGTGGGAGTCTGTACTCCGTATGGAATCGTAATTTTTCCTGAATCCATGCGGAGTGGAAGCCTGCACTCCCCATGAAATCGTAATTTTCCATGAATCCATACAGAGTGGAAGTCTGTACTCCGCATGAAATCGTAATTTTCCATGAATCCATACAGAGTGGAAGCCTGCACTCCCCATGAAATCGGTATTTTTCATGAATCCATACAGAGTGGAAGTCTGTACTCCCCATGAAATCGGTACTTCTCATGAATCCGTGCAGAGTGGGGGCCTGTACTCCGTATGGAATTGGTATTTTTCCTGAATCCGTGCGGAGTGGGGGCCTGTACTCCGTATGGAACTGCTATTTCTCCTGAATCCATGCAGAGTGGGAGCCTGTACTCCGTATGGAATTGGTATTTCTCCTGAATCCACGCGGAGTGGAAGCCTGTACTCCGCTCGCAATTGTAATTTCTCCTGAATCCATGCAGAGTGGAAGTCTGTACTGCGCATGGAATCGCAATTCCCCATGACTCCGTGCAGAGTGGAAGATATTAGTTATTGAAACCTTAATGGCTTACCCAAACCCCGATTACACACCAAAAAAAATATCATATCAAAAACGATTACTTCACTTCTAAAAAATGCTTGATCGCATCACGTAAAAATTCAGCCCCGCCGGCAACATCTCGATTATAATAAGCTGCGAATCGTTCATCTGCAACATACATATCGGCTAAATTGGCATGCGCTTCTTTAGAATAATTCGGCCATGTGTACCTGAGCCAATCTTTATGTTTACGAGCAAGCTCAAGAGCTATTTCTGAAGCAGGGTCATTAGTTTGACGAGCTTTCGGTAACAACACCATAATTTCTTCACCTAGTTTTGTCCAGTTCCGGTAATCTTCTTGTGACATATTCATCATCTTCGCATGACTTGCATCCACGGTAGCATCACCATATTTCTCACGTATTTCTTTTCCATATTTCTGTTCATTTTCATCAATTAATTGCTTTTTAAAACCCGAAAACTTTTCATTGTCTTTCATCGGTACATCCCTTTCTTTACTAGCAATTGTCCTTTCGACAGTTGCAATGATTTGGTCAAGACGGGACCGCTTTTTCAATAAGTGGTCATAATGTCGTCTTAAAGCATCTATTTGATTGAAGTCTGGTTGGTGAATAATGTCCTTAATTTCCCGTAAACTAATATTTAGTTCTCTGAAAAATAAAATCTGTTGCAATAAGTCAACCTCTTCTTCACTATAAATACGATAACCAGACTCATTTACCTTGGCTGGTTTAAGTAATCCAATTTGATCATAATAGCGAAGTGTACGACCACTCACACCAGACAACTTTGCTAATTGACTAACGGTGTATTCCATTATTACCCCTCCCGACATCTATTATGTTAAACCTATACGTTGCGTAAAGGTCAAGGTAAATTATTTTGCTCGTTTGTTCGATTGTTCACTATAGCTTAGTAAATAGCAACTATGTTATGATTTAACTGTTCCTAGGAATTCCACTTAAAAGAGGTGCTGCCTAATATGGACAATTTAAAGAAGAGATACCACATCTTTTTAAACATGCTTCCTAACATCTTACAAGTTATTTTAAATGTATCGTTAGTCATCCTAGCCATTATTCTGTCCTTTCTCTTAATTATGGAACTGATTGATTTTAGCCATATTCTCCTTGCTAATGAAAAAGCTGACTATAACCTTTATTTAGCAAATATATTAATCTTCTTCCTATATTTTGAATTCATTTCCATGATCGTCAAGTACTTTAAAGAAAATTATCACTTTCCAATGCGTTATTTCCTATACATTGGTATTACTGCGATGATTCGGCAAATCATTGTCGAGCATGAAGATGCGATGAAAACATTGTTCTACTCACTCGTCATATTGATTCTTATCATTGGCTATTTTATTATGAATGTTACACCACGACAACGGCCAGAAGGGAAATAATATTCCAAGTATTAAAAAGTTCATTGGCCATTATTGAAAACAATCATGGAAAAAACGAACATGATGAACATGCTCGTCCCTATAACTAAATATTTTCCTGTTTTAAAGCGTCAATAATGTTTTCCTTTTTAACTTTTGAACTGGCATAAAGCATCGCAGAGCCGACAATGATAAAGATGCCAATAACGACTGCAACCAGGTTGAGCCATGGCAGTTCAAATTTATATGAGAAGGAATGTTGTAATGAATAAAACATGAGTAACATGACACCAATGCTTAAAGGAATACCGTAAAGCAGCGCCTTTAAACCGTAGAAAATACTTTCGTAATGAATCATTTTATTAAAACTTTTCGGTGTCATTCCAACCGACTTCAACATAGCAAATTCACGTTTACGTAGTGAAATACTTGTTGATATCGTATTGAAAATATTGGCGATCGAAATGGCAGCGATTAGTATAATAAACCCATAAGTAAACACCTTTAATACGAGAATCATCTGTTCTTCCTGTTGTCTTGCTTGATAAGCGTTAAACATCGATACTTTTACTTCAGTCATTTTTTCGATATTGTGTTGTGTAGAGACAGGATCATTGCTTTTAATAAATAGTGAGTTTTCCATTTCAATGGCGTTTTTTACATCGGGTTTGATCTGCCTTAAAATTGCTTCAAAATCTGTACTTGAAACAAAAATATTCAAATTTGATAATGGTGCATGAAGGACTCCCATTGGTGTTTCATCTGTTAATGTAGCAACATCCACTTGACCGATTGGAAATTCTTTTTCCTGTTCCCAATCATAAAAATGCAAAGCAATTGAATCACCAACGTTTGTATGGATAGCCTTTGTAATGACTTTTTTTCCAGTACCATAATCATGATGTGGAATTGTATCAATCACTATCGCTTGTATCTTTTGATCTTGTTTCGCAAAAACATCAGATGATACACCAATTTTATCCAAATATGTTGCAAAGCTTTTTTCATCTAGTCCGTAAAGGTTGATAAAATATCTGAACGTGTCTTCTCCAAACTCATTCAAGTCCTCACGTAATTCTTTAGGCAACTGGTCTTTTGTTGCTGTCGCATTAAGAAAAGCACTCTTTATTTCACTAAGTTCTGTTATTTCGTCAATTTTTTGAATGGAATCATATAATCGTGCCCATTGTTCAGGTGTTTGTGCACCTTGTCGTATTTGAAGGTCAAAATTAATACCGTCTTGTGCTAGTGTAGCGGTTTTTTGTAAATTATCCGTAAAAAAAGAGACAGATAAAAACAAAATAATACTGATGACTAATGAAAATACGGTCGCCTGGTAGCGACGTTTATTTCGTTTTAAATTTTTCAAGCCAATTTCGGCTTCGATGCCAAAAATTTTACGGACGAATCTAGATGTCTTAACCTTTTTGGGCGTTAATTTAATATCTTCGGATTGCCGAATCGCGTCGATTGCTGTCATTCGTGATGCTCTCTTAGCTGGTATATATGTTGAAATAAAAATCGTTAAAATTGAAATCGCACATGCCGTTAAAAGTGACCATGGTGTAACGGTAAGCTCTAGACCAGTGTCTATATTAATGGCTTCGCGTAAGATCGGATTAATAAATTGAAAGGTCGCCCAAATGCCACCAATTCCTGAAATGACTCCAATTGGTATACTAACAAGACCAATGACAGCACCTTCAAAGAATACGGAATTTCGTTTTTGCTTTTTCGTCGCTCCAACACTCGATAGCATACCGAGATGGCGTGATCTTTCCGCAACTGAGATGGCGAATGCATTATAAATAAGGGATATAGATCCAAGCATAATAATGCCTATAATAATCGCTGAGAAAGAATACAATGTAAAGCGAAGTGTATCATCTTTAATAACACCGTAATAACGTAATAATTCCATATTAAATGTTAAGGATGGGATATCATTTTTTTTAGCAAACGTTTCCGCCACATTAAATAAAGCTTTGCTCATTTTGCTTACAGTTATGGCGGCATTTACAGTCGATGTTTTCTCAAATTGATCTTCATTCGCATAGGATAGGACTGTTATGCCAGGTGACCAAGCTGGTTCCCATTTCGGTATTTCCATAATGCCAACAATGTCATATGTTTTCGTTAATTCGTTTGTTAAAATTTCGGTTATTTTATTATTAGATTCATGTAGTGAATCTTGTTGAGTTAAATAATGTTCTTCTGAATCCTTAGCATTCGGCTCCATTCGATGACCGATATCAAGAGTTAATTGGTCACCGATTTTGTATTGAGTATCGGAATGTGTTAGGACCATTTCAGAAATGATTACTTCCTGATTATTTTTTGGTAAACGCCCATTTAATAATTGAAGCGGATAGTTTTTAAACCCTTGTTGATCTAATCCAAGTACATATAAGTACGGTTTATTTTCACTTTGACTCTGTTCAAACGGCGCATAGCCGATCTCTTCCATGATGAAAAGGTCATCGGTTAATTCATCTTTTTTTATTTTTTCAAGCTGTTCTTTATCGACATTTTCATATAATACATGCCAGTTGCCTTGGCTTTGTATAGCATCTCTCTGTAGTAGATTCATAAATGATGCGATCAATGTTGAAACGGCAGTAAGCATGGCAACAGAAATAATGACACCGATGATTGTAACGAGTGTTCGACGTTTATTTTCTTTTAAATGTCGAAGCGTTAATTTATTCACGATATTCACGGGCGAATCACCTCATCAGATGCGATTTTTCCATCTTTAATTGTTATGATGCGGTCAGCTTGTAGCGCGATACGTTCGTCATGTGTGATAACGATTAATGTTTGTTTATAAATGTTATTAAACATTTTCAGTAGTTGAATGATTTCTTGACTATTTTTACTGTCTAAGTTACCAGTCGGTTCATCTGCTAGCATTATGGCTGGATGATTCATCATAGCTCGCCCAATCGATACACGTTGTTGCTGTCCGCCAGACAATTGATTTGGCAAATGATTTAAGCGATTCTCTATCCCTAACTTTTCTACTATTTCTTGAAAATGATTTGGATTTACTTTTTGATTATCTAACAGAAGCGGTAATGTGATGTTTTCTTTTACAGTCAACACGGGAATTAAATTAAAGAATTGATAAATGAGCCCAATTTGCCGCCTCCGAAAAATCGCTAATTGCGTTTCATTTAATAGATAAATATTTGTATCATTAATAAATACTTTGCCAGATGTCGGTTTGTCTACCCCACCGAGTAAATGTAAGAGGGTTGATTTACCTGACCCAGAAGGACCAATAATAGCGATGAACTCTCCTTTCTTAACAGAAAAGGACACATCATCTAATGCTTTTATCGCTGTATTTCCTTGACCATATACTTTTGATAAATGTTCTATTTTTAAAATATCCATTCATACGCCTCCATATTTGATTGTTATCCTTATTTTAAAAAGGTAACATGACTTTCCAGTGACTCTAAAATGACAATTTAGTCACTTTAGAATATGTACTTAACGATTGAGATAAAAAAAGCACATCGCTCTGATGCGCTATTCATCGATTTGTTTATAAAATTTAATCGTAAATGTTGTTCCTTGATTGAGCTTACTATCTACCTCGATATCCCCAAGTTGTTTTGTAATAATACGATGCGATAAAGCGAGCCCAATCCCTACACTATCTTCACTAGCCGATGAACCTTTATAGAACCGTTGAAATAAGTATGGAAGTTCGTTTCTTGGAATGCCTTTACCTGTATCGGAAATGATAATCTCCGTAAATAATGCATTTACTCCGTATTGTATCGTTAGTTTTCCATGTTTAGGTGTATGTTCGACAGCGTTTTTTAATAAATTTATGAGTGCTTCTCTCGTCCAATTGAAATCTCCTGTAAAATGAACAGGTTCGTTTTCACTCTGAATCGTCAATTGAATCTCTTTTAATTCGATTGGAATGAGTAAAGGCTGTAGCGCACTTTGGAGTACATCTTTAACTAAAACTTGCTCCTGTGTAAAATAGGCCGTTCCAGCATCAATTTTAGAGAGTTTTAATAGGGAAGTAACGAGCCACTGAATACGCTTTAATTGTGTTTGAATATGCTTAGTAAATTCTAACCGTTTATCTCTTGGTAGATGCTCTTCTTGTAATAAATCAGCCATCATCATCATGGACGTTAGTGGTGTTTTTAGTTGGTGGGAAATATCAGAAATCGCTTCTGTAAGATGGACTTTATCTTGCTGTTCTTTCTGATGATGTTCCGCTAGCATTGTCGTCACTTTGTAGATATCACTTTTTAAAATGCTTAATTCACCTTCGTGATGATCACGAACATCTAATGTATATTCACCATGACTGATTTTTCGTAGATAGTGAGACAGCTTGTTAATTTCTTGGTAGCGCCATTTAGTAAAAATGAATGTACAAATGATTAATAAACTAGCAACAATAAAGGTGAAAAGAGCCGCTAACGGTGAAATGAATAAAACGCCGATTATTCCTACAGTGGTTACTAGTCCCATAATTAAGAGTAGCACTTGGATTTCTTTATTCCGTAACATTTATGCATCACCAACTTTGTAACCAAGACCACGGATTGTTTTAATAAGTGTTGGCTTTTGTGGATTGTCTTCTAATTTTTCACGTAATCGTTTAATATAGACTGTCAATGTATTATCGTTTACGAAATCCCCGCCAACATCCCAAATCTGTTCCAATAATTGATTGCGTGTTAAAACTTGTCCAAGATGTGTAACAAATGTCAGAAGTAATCGGTATTCTAAAGCAGTTAAGATGACCTCTTCTCCATCTTTAAACACTTTACCTTGTAAGGTGTGAATCTGTACATTGTCTATTTGAATCATCGTTTGCTGTGACTGTTTATGATAGCGCCTTAAAACAGAACGAATTCGAGACATTAATTCGCGGAGTCGAAATGGTTTTGTAATGTAATCATCCGCACCTAGATCCAACCCCATAACGACGTTGACTTCATCATCACAAGCCGTTAAGAAGATGACGGGTATATCGCGTTTTTCTTTTACTAAGCGACATAGGTCATAGCCATTTCCATCAGGCAATGTAATATCAAAGAGACAGAGATCAAATTGATGGAGTTCATTGTCTATGCGTTGTTTTGCAGATTGAAAGTCATAACAAATAACTGTTTTATATTGTTCTTGTTGTAATGAATATTCTAAGCCTGTTGCAATTGTTTTATCATCTTCAACGAGTAATATTTGCATTTCGCTCATCCTCATCTGAATCAATACTTGTTCTTATTATAAACGATTCATAGCAGAAGGGAACAGCGTCACCAACGTCATTTAAAACATATAAAAAATAACAATATAAAAAACCTATGTCAGCGATAAAGTGACATAGGTTTTTGTTAAAATAAATCGATCGGGTTAGCTTAACCACCCTGCAACCCTTCAGTAATGCCGAGTAAAATAATACCTAACATGACGAACCCAATCATGATGTACTGTTTCTTCGTGAGAATTTCTTTCAAGAAAATACGTGATAAGATAACAGAAAAAATACCATGTGCTGCGATAAGTGGTGCGGCAATGATAGCGTTACTTGCCATAGCAAAGACATAGAAAAATTGACCGACCGTCTCAAGAATAGCAGCGTACCCTTTATCCCTCTCTTGAAAAATCTTAAAGTCTTGTTTTTTTATCAGCTTCACATAAACATATGAAAGAATAGCACAAATGAGAAAGGTAAACTCATAGGCGAGTAATGCTGAATCTTCACTAATTAATTTAAGTTCATCGAGGTAGATACCGTCTGCAAATGTACCGAGTCCATCAATTAAACTATAAAGAATCGGGAACGTAATCGCTAAAACTCCAATTTGGTATTTTTTATCAATGACGACATTTTGTGCATGTAATTCTTTTTCTTCGTCCCGTCTTTCTAAAACAGCAAGACCAATGACTCCTGCTGTAACGATTATGATTCCCGCAATATCAAGTGGATTCATCTCTCTTGGGAAGAAGATAAATAATAGAATCGCACTAACGGCTCCCGAAGAGTTCTGTACTGGTGCTGCAATCGATAACTCAATATAGCGCAGTCCGACATAACCGATTGTCATTGATAAGATATACATTGCTGATACGGGAAAATAACGCACCATATCAAATGGATCAAATGTAATATCTTTTACGATCATATAGACGACCGCATGAACCCCCATCACTAATCCAACCATCGTCACAATTTTTAAGTGACTATACGGGTCGTTACTATCTGTTCCTTTCTTATAAAAAAGGTTCGCACCACCCCATGCTAGGGCTGTAAGTATTGCAAATATAAACCACATATGATTGCTCCTTAGATAAAAAGTATAAACATAACGAGTGTTTAAAATGCGATTCTATTATATACCAAATTAGTTTAATAATAAAATACCATTATTAATAATGGATGTAACTTTCACTTTGTGACCATAATTTTAGTAGCCACCACTTGTGTGAAATAACCTCAGAACATAATATAATTAACAATACTTAGGAACACAAAAAAATGTATAGCCTGTAAGTTATAATAAATATTAACTAAATAATTGTTAATTTTATATGTTTTTTAGTGAAATAAAAAGGGTTTTGTAAAATTAAGGCGAATATTATAGGTATAAAGAACTATTACATATGGACTTTAAAGCAATTTTCTTTAGAATGGAGTGTTTAATGTGAAAACGATTGCTCATATTCGAGAGAGTGATAAGGAAATCCAAACGGTGGAGGAGCACTTATTACAAGTAAAACAATTAGCAGAAGAGATTGGAGCAAAAATAGGTATTAGGCATATAACTGGTTTAGCTGGATTGCTTCATGATTTAGGGAAATACTCAGAGGACTTTAGAAACTATATCATTGAGGCGGTAAATAATCCAGATCAACCACCTAAGAGAGGTAGTGTCGATCATTCAACTGCTGGGGGAAAATTATTATATGACCTTTTTCATGATGATTCTAAATCATTTAAGGGACTTTTGTCTGAAATCGTAGGAAATGCTATTATATCGCATCATTCATATATCCAAGACTATCTAACTCCTGACCTTGAATCAGTATATTTAAGACGAGTAAGGGATAAAGATATCCCAGAATTTCCTGAAGTCATACGAACTTTTTTTACTAAAGTGATGGATAAATTGGAGTTTAACGATTATGTTAATAAAGCTGCTAAAGAGCTTGGCATGTTACTAAATAAAAGCAAAGAATCACCGTTTAAGCAAATCATGTTTATTACAAAATATGTTTTTAGTGCACTTATTGATGCGGATAGAACAAACACAAGAATTTTTGAAGAAAATGTAGAAAAACGAGAGCAAAAGGAGAATCATATAGATTTATTTGGACTGTACTATGATAGGCTGATGAAGAAAATAAATTCTTTTCAAACAAGTAAAGATTCGTCGCATCCAATTAATAGACTAAGAAATAAAATGTCAGAACAATGTGATGAATTTGCGGAAAGACCGAGCGGTATCTATACACTGTCTATTCCTACTGGTGGAGGAAAAACATTAGCAAGTTTAAGATATGCATTAAAACATGCAATGATACATGGGAAAAAGCGAATAATTTATATTATACCCTATACGACAATTATTGAACAAAATGCAGAAGAAGTAAGAAACATCCTACAAGATTGTTCGAATATTTTAGAACATCACTCAAATGTTATAGAAGATTCTAAAGAAGATGATGAATTCCAACTAGGAAACGAGAAAAAGTTAAAATTAGCTAAAGATAATTGGGATTCACCAATAGTCTTTACTACAATGGTTCAGTTTTTAAATGTTTTTTATGCAAAAGGTTCAAGGTATATAAGAAGATTACATAACTTAAGCGATTCGATTATTATTTTTGATGAGGTACAAAAAGTTCCGACTCATAGCATCTCCTTGTTTAATAATGCGGTTAATTTTCTTGAAGAAGTGTGTCATAGTAGTATCCTTTTGTGTACAGCAACACAACCTGCTCTGGATTATGTTGAACATGAATTAAACATTAAACCAAATGCGGAAATAATTAATAATCTTGATGAAGTTGTAGATAAATTCAAGCGTGTTCAAATAATAGACAAGGCAACAGATGAAGCTATTGACCAAACTAAGCTTGTAAGATTTATACTTGAAAAAACGCAAGAAGTAAGAAGTATGTTAGTAATTTTAAACACAAAACCAACTGTCAAAGCTTTATATAATCAATTATGTGATGAACTAGATGAAAGTATACCTATATATCATTTAAGCACTTCAATGTGTGCGGCACATAGAAATGATGTTTTGAATGCAGTCAGGGCTCGTTTGAGTAGAGGAGAGAAAGTAGTATGTATAAGCACACAGCTTATTGAGGCGGGCGTTGATATTAGCTTTGATTGCGTTATTCGTTCTTTAGCTGGGTTAGATTCGATTGCACAAGCAGCTGGTAGGTGTAACAGACATGGTGAACATAGCATTCAAAATGTTTATATTATCGATTATTTAGAAGAAAAACTAAATCGCCTAAAAGAAATTAGGCAGGGGAAAGACATAACGAAAAGGATATTAAAAGATTTAAAATTTAGTAAAACATCACATGATATTTTGTCAAAGCAAGTCATGCAAAAGTATTTTAAAGAATACTACACCGACTTTGAAAGTGATTTGGATTACTCTATACCCAAGTTACAAAAAAATATGATTGAGTTATTGATGGGACCTAGGAAAAATTCTTATTTTATGGAGTACAAAGGAAAACATGGGGGATACCCTCCCTTATATATAACACAAAGCTATTATACTGCTGCGGAAAACTATCAAGTGATCAAGAACATGGCAGATTCAGTTATCGTGCCTTATAAGGAAGGAAAAGAATTAATTTCCGAACTTAATGGTGACTTGAAGATTGAGGAATTAAACAATATTTTACGTCAAGTACAACATTATACAATTAATCTTTATGAGTTTGAAAAAGAACAATTAAATAAACATGGTGGCATTGTTTCATTTTTTGATGGAAAAATTCTTGCATTAAAAGATGGTGCTTATAGTGAGGAGTATGGATTAAATACGAACAATGACAGCATGCTTGAAGAACATATATTTTAAAAAGAATGAACCTATCTCAACAAATTTTAAGATAGGTTCCCAAATAATATAATATATTTTTCAATCCGCGCTCTGTTGAAGCGACATGTTACATTATGATATTTTAACACAAAAGAATAGTTTTATTTACATTCATATAATATATTATTTACATAGCGAAGGAATGATGTGTACAATTATATTTAAATAATTGAAAGGAGGTGATCATAATGAGAAATAGTATTCAGTTTGAAGTGTATGGTAATTACGCTTTATTTACAGACCCTCTTACCAAAATGGGTGGTGAGAAACTCTCGTATCAAGTGCCTACCTACCAGGCCTTAAAAGGGATAGTGGAATCCATTTATTGGAAGCCGACCCTTTTGATGATTATAGATGCTGTCAGAGTGATGAACCCTATACGGATGGAGTCTAAAGGAATAAGGCCGCTTAATTATGGTGGTGGTAATACGTTAGCCCACTATACTTATTTAAGAGATGTGCGATATCAGGTTCAGGCTCATTTTATATTTAATCCACACAGACCAGATTTGGCGTATGACCGTAATGAACACAAGCATCACAACATACTTAAGCGATCACTTAAAGCGGGAGGGCGTCGTGATATTTTCTTAGGAGCAAGAGAATGCCAGGCTTATGTTGAACCGTGTGTTTTTGGTGAGGGGAAAGGTTTTTATGATAACTACGGGGACATTCACTTAGGAACGATGGTTCATGGTATTAATTACCCAGATGAAACTGGAAGAGACAAGATGGAAGTTAGATTGTGGAACCCAGTTATGAAAAATGGAGTCATTACATTTATCCGTCCTGATGAATGTGATAACATTCGTCCTCTCAAAGAAATGAAAGCGAAATCATTTGATGAAATAACAACGGCTGATCAATTATCTAGAGAAATAGGAGGTGAATAATGAGTGAGCTGGTTACTTAACCTATATAAAACATACGAATTAAATAAAGATTATGTAGGGAAGATTGAAAAAGATTATGCAGACAGGGAGTTCACATTAATACCAATTTCTCATACAACACAAAATGCACATATTGAAGTGTCTGTGACAGTGGATGGTCATTTTCACTCTGCAACGGTTATTGAAGATAAAGCAGAACAGAATACATTAATTCCTTCTACAGAAGATTCATCCAATAGAGCCGGTTCAAAAATAGCTCCTTATCCCCTCCATGATAAATTAAATTATGTTGCAGGTGATTATGCACAATATGGTGGGGCAAAAAAGGAACCTTTTGAGCATTATATAAATCAGTTAAGAGATTGGGTGAATTCTCGGTATAGTCACAGTAAGGTAAAAAGCATATATAAATACCTATCAAAAGGTCAATTAATAAAAGATTTAGTTGAAGAAAAAATATTGTTTTTGGATGAGTCAGATCACTTAATAGAAAAATGGAATAAAAAATATGAACCATTACATGGAACCAAGCCTGCTATTTTTTCAGCAGTAACAGGAAAACAGGAAAGTGCATTTGTTCGATTTAATGTTTATTCTCCTTCAGAAGTTCTTGAAAAGGTTTGGAGAGATGAGGAAGTATATAAGTCATTTGTAAACTACTATAATGATTTGTTAGAAGATGAAGACTATTGCTTTGTAACTGGAAAAGTGTTGCCTGTTACAGAACGACATGCCAATAAAATAAGACATGCGGGAGATAAAGCAAAGCTAATTTCCGCTAATGACAAAAGTGGTTTTACTTTTAGAGGTAGATTTAACCATGCGAATGAGGTAGCAAGTATTAGTTATGATGTATCACAAAAAGCTCATAATGCTCTTAAATGGCTTATTCAAAGACAAGGAAAAGTAATTGACAATCGGGTGTTTTTGGTTTGGGGGAATGAAGAAGTCGATGTTCCATCAGTAGCGGAAGATGCTTTTGACATATTTGGTGATGTAGAGAATGAAGAGGCAATTATATCTCACACAAATCAAGCATTTGCTAGACAAGTTGCAAAAGCGATTGATGGATATAAAGCTAATCTAGATTATAATACAGATGTCAATATTTTAATACTCGATTCTGCAACTACAGGTAGGTTAGCAATCCTTTATTATCGTGTTATGGATATGGAATATTATTTAGAAAGGTTAAAGAAGTGGCATACAAGTTGTGCTTGGCTTCATCGCTATCGAAAAGTTAAGAATAAGCATACTGTACCGTTCTTTGGTGCACCTTCACCAAAAGATATTGCCTTTGCTGCTTATGGACCAAAGGCTAGCGAGAAAGTGGTAAAAGGGTTAGTTGAAAGAATGTTACCTTGCATAATTGATGATGCAACAATCCCTACAGATATTACAAGGAGTGCTTTAAACCGTGCATCAAATCCGGTATCTATGGATAGATGGGAATGGGAAAAAACATTAAGTATTACGTGTGCATTAATTAATCGAGAGGAGGAACAAACATTGGCTTTAGATATTGAAAACAACGATCGAGATTATTTGTTCGGACGTTTGTTAGCAATTGCAGATGTGTTGGAAAGAAGTGCATTAGGAACAGAAGAAACACGTGCCACCAATGCACTCAGATACATGAACTCTTTTTCTAGACACCCAGAAAGAACGTGGAAAACAATTCAAACTAGTTTACAACCTTATCAAATGAGATTAGGAACGAGAGGATTATACTTTTCAAAACTCATGGATGATGTAGCATCTCGAATAGAATATGATGATTTTAATAATAAGCCTTTATCAGGGAAATATTTATTAGGATTTTATAGTCAACGTCATGAACTCTATCAAAAAAAAGAAAAAATAAATGAAGGAGAGAAAGAAAAATGACAATTTTAGATCATAAGATTGATTTTGCAGTTGTATTATCTGTAACCAAAGCAAATCCAAATGGAGATCCACTTAATGGAAACCGCCCTAGACAAAATTATGATGGTCATGGTGAAATATCTGATGTAGCATTAAAGAGAAAGATTCGTAATCGATTACAAGATATGGGAGAATCAATTTTTGTACAGTCAAATGATAAAAGAGTAGATGGTTACACGAGTCTTAGAGAACGTGCTCAAGCTAATCCGGAACTTAATCAGAAAAATTTATCGAATGATGAATATGCTACAATCGCTTGTAAAGAATGGATTGATGTTAGAAGCTTTGGTCAAGTGTTTGCATTTAAAGGAAAGGGAAAAGGTGGCGGTATTTCAGTAGGAGTTAGAGGTCCCGTATCCATTCATACGGCTACAAGTGTTGATCCTATTGATATTACAAGTATGCAAATTACAAAAAGTGTTAATTCAGAACCTAACGAAAAGAGAGGTTCAGATACTATGGGAATGAAACATCGTGTTGATTTTGGAGTATATGTTTTCTACGGTAGCATCAACACGCAACTTGCAGAAAAAACAGGATTTACTAAAGATGATGCTGAAAAAATAAAGAAATCCCTTGTTACATTGTTTGAAAATGACGCTTCTGCTGCGAGACCGGACGGAAGTATGGAGGTTCACCGTGTGTTTTGGTGGGAGCACAATTCAAAATTAGGCCAATATTCTTCTGGAAAAGTACATCGTTCGCTACAAGTTAGATCGAAAGTGGAAGACCCGAAAACGTTTGATGATTATGAAGTAACTTTGGAAAATCTAGAGGGGTTAAAAGTAGAAGAAATTAATGGATTATAATGATGAAACTCACTATCTCATGTTGTCGGGTATTCAACACTTTCAATTTTGTCAACGTCAATGGGCCCTGATCCACATTGAAAATCAATGGGAAGAAAATGTTAAAACAGTAGAAGGCCAATATGTTCACAGAATAGCTGACCAGCCTTTTAAGAGAGAGAAAAGGATAAATAAATTAATCGTAAGGGCTATGCCAATAAAGTCGAAATCTCTTAGAATTAGTGGAATATGTGATGTGGTTGAATTTGTTGAAGATCTAAATGGTGTTGAACTTTTTGGGGAAGAGGGGAGATTTCTCCCCTATCCCATTGAATATAAACGCGGTAAACCAAAAACACATGACTCTGACATTCTTCAACTAACAGCACAAGCCATATGCCTGGAAGAAATGCTATTATGTGATGTGAAAACAGGGTATCTTTTTTATAATGAAATAAAACAAAGAGTAGAGATCCCTATTACAACAGAAAGAAAAGAAAAAGTCAAATTAGTAGTATCTGAGATGCATGATTATTATACGCGGAAATATACACCTAAGGTTAAACCAGGTAAGCATTGTAGGAGTTGTTCTCTTCAGAATATTTGTTTACCAGAACTTATGAATAGACAATCTGTACAACAGTATATTGAAGGAATGCTAAAAGAATGAGAAAACTATTGAATACATTATTTATTACACAGCCGGATGTATATTTATCTTTAGATGGTGATAATGTTGTTCTTTTAAAAGAAAGTAAGAAAATTGGTCGATTACCTTTGCATAACTTAGAGTCTATTGTTGCATTTGGGTACACAGGTGCAAGTCCTGCATTAATGGGTTATTGTGCTGACAAAAACATCTCCATAACATTTTTAACGATGAATGGGAGATTTCTTGCGAGAGTTATTGGTAAAAGTAGAGGAAATGTAATCCTGAGAAAAAAGCAGTATCGTATTTCTGACGACGAATTTTCTTCCGCAACGGTAGCACGTAATTTTATTTTAGGCAAAGTATTTAATAGTAAGTGGATTTTAGAAAGAATGACTAGAGATCATACGTTAAGAGTTAATGTTGAACAGTTTAAGGATACGTCTCAACAATTATCTTCTATTCTTCAATCCATTAGGACATGTGATGATCTTGATAATCTACGGGGGTGGGAGGGTCAAGCGGCAATAAATTATTATAAGCACTTTAATCAGATGATACTACAGCAGAACGATAATTTTTATTTTCATGGTAGATCAAGGCGCCCACCGCTAGATAATGTTAACGCTATGCTATCATTTGCATATACTTTGCTAGCCAATGATACTGCGGCGGCATTAGAAACTGTAGGGCTTGATGCATATGTAGGTTTTTTACACAGGGAGAGGCCCGGTAGAGCATCGTTAGCTTTAGATGTAATGGAAGAACTGCGTGGAGTCGTAGCGGATAAGTTTGTCTTATCATTAATCAATAAAAAGGTTATAAATAAAAATCACTTTTATAAAAAACAAAATGGTGCGGTAATTATGACAGATGATGCTAGGAAAAAGTTTTTATCTGCTTGGCAAAAGAAGAAACAAGAAAAGCTAACACATCCGTATTTAAAAGAAAAAATAACATGGGGACTTGTACCATATGCACAATCACTTTTATTAGCTCGTTTTTTACGAGGTGATTTGGACGAATATCCTCCATTTATGTGGAAGTAGGGATAAATTGTTAGTCTTAGTAACTTATGATGTAAATACGACTAGTAAAAATGGTCAAAAAAGGCTTCGAAAAGTAGCAAAGATATGCCAAAATTATGGGCAAAGAGTTCAGAATTCTGTTTTTGAATGTCTTGTAAACTCTACACAATATGCTACCCTTAAGATAGAACTTACTAATATAATAGATGAAAAGAGGGATAGCCTTAGATTTTATAGATTGGGAAACAATTATCAAGGAAAAATAGAGCACATTGGAGTTAAAGAATCTATTGATCTAGAAGAACCCTTAATTTTCTAGTGCGAATAAGAGGTGCACATGAAAAGTTTAGGGGATTCGCACCATATTTTAACAAAAAAACGGTGTTTTTTGTTCCTTTTATACACTTTTTTATTCTGAAATAAAAGGAAATGGCGAAAAGAAGGGAAAAAGTTCGGCTTTTTTATCCTAATTCGACTAAAAGTAACCTTTTTCGCCGTCGCACTCTACATGAGTGCGTGGATTGAAATTACAATTTGAACAGATTCTGCATTTCCAAGTTTCGTCGCACTCTACATGAGTGCGTGGATTGAAATTAATCCTAAGCCATCAGTTATGGCCACATTACAAGTCGCACTCTACATGAGTGCGTGGATTGAAATAGGCACAGGCGTATATACAGGTTCTTTTGGTAATGTCGCACTCTACATGAGTGCGTGGATTGAAATGTCAATCTTATCAACTATTTCATTTTTGTATTTCTGTCGCACTCTACATGAGTGCGTGGATTGAAATTTCTATCGTGAAGTATCCAGTGTAATCATCAATGTCGCACTCTACATGAGTGCGTGGATTGAAATAAAATGTTCATAAACCGAATTATAAAGTGCTTTAGTCGCACTCTACATGAGTGCGTGGATTGAAATATGTCTTGCGTAGCTAGTTATAAATGCACCCATAGGTCGCACTCTACATGAGTGCGTGGATTGAAATTACCTTTATACCCATAACATATGTCAATCATATACCGTCGCACTCTACATGAGTGCGTGGATTGAAATAATTATGGCTTCAACAATTAAATCTATTATTTTAAGTCGCACTCTACATGAGTGCGTGGATTGAAATTTTTAACTGGTACACCGGGAGTTATTGATGCAACTCGTCGCACTCTACATGAGTGCGTGGATTGAAATCTATTGGGGTATTTTATGGTCTGGTTTATCATCGTCGCACTCTACATGAGTGCGTGGATTGAAATCTTAATTAATCTTTTATAATCATCGGATACATCAAGTCGCACTCTACATGAGTGCGTGGATTGAAATTTTAATTCTAGGTAACTAGCGTGCGAAAACGCCGTCGCACTCTACATGAGTGCGTGGATTGAAATTGTACCTGTCGCGAACATATCTTGTTGCTGTGGCGTCGCACTCTACATGAGTGCGTGGATTGAAATTTTACCTATTTCAAACCCGAGCGAACCATCTTCTGTCGCACTCTACATGAGTGCGTGGATTGAAATTTCTGTCTGTCCTTTGCCCCACATTTGAGATTTGGTCGCACTCTACATGAGTGCGTGGATTGAAATGAGTCAAATAAAGGCGCAATGGAACGCTTGGGCGTTGTCGCACTCTACATGAGTGCGTGGATTGAAATACCGCAAATGGTGCATGATACGTTTTCCGGAACTGGTCGCACTCTACATGAGTGCGTGGATTGAAATTTTGCTCCACCCCAATTTCAGCCTTGTGCAATACGGTCGCACTCTACATGAGTGCGTGAAATTTGCAAGCTCCCCCAATTATATGGCTCTAGTCCTTGTCGTACTCTAAAAAATTATCTACTTCCTTCTCTATGTTTTTCGCTTATTCTAATAATCACTTCAACAAAATAAGCCTTAAGTCTTAGTCAAAATATATCTCAAGCTCGTTATCAAAAAACATCGCGCCCTTTACAATGAAAGTAAGCTAAGGAAAGGGGGCAAAACAAATGAAAAAATTTATCCTATTTGTTGGTGGTTTAGTCGCGTTAATGCTTTTAATCATTAACCTTGGTCCAATGGTATTGTTAGGTGTCGGTCTTTGGTTACTATATGTCGTCTTTAAAAAATTCGTCAAGAGCGATTCCCTAGTAGGAAAAATGGGTTGGGTCGTTCTCGGTTTACTTGTGTTAAGTTTTACAGTTGCTAATGTATACGCAGTTGTCGGGATTCTGGCTGCATACGTATTATACTTAATCTTTAAAAGCTGGAGAGACGATAAGGACGAGCCCGTTGTTAAAAATATAGATGATACAGATCCATTTACTAACTTTGAGCGTCAATGGGCAGATTTAAACCGTTAATTTAATATAAATAAATTTAATAAGGAGAGATATATGATGACAAATATTTTTACACGGATTAAAGAGTCGATTACAGCAGATTTACACGATTTACTAGATAAAAAGGAGCAGAAAAATCCGATTGCCGCTTTGAATCATTATTTACGTCAGAGTGAACGGGAAACTGAAAAAGTCCGTCACTTAATTTCAAGGCAGTATCGTTTAAAAGATGAATTTTCACGTGAATATTTACGTGCACAGGATATGGCTGATAAGCGTTTGAAACAAGCTGGTATTGCAGAAAAAGCAGGGGAAGAAGAGATGTATGCTTTTGCAATGAGAGAATATCAGGAATATCAAGCGCGTGCTGAACGCATGAAAGCATCTCGAGAAGAAGCGCAGCAACAACTTGATTTATTAGAACGAAAATATGAAGAGATGAAGCATAAGCTAAAAGATATGCAATTGCGCCGTATGGAGCTTATGGGTCGTGAAAATATTGCACGGGCAAGCCATCAAATCAATCGGGTCATTCATGATACGTCAGATAAACATTTTTCTCGATTCTATGAAATCGAACGGTATATCGAGGGTTTAGAATATCAAGTTAATCGTGCATATGATCGAAGCACATTTGATAGTAAGATGGCGCAATTAGAGAAAGAATTAAACGAGAAAGAACACGATGTCGTAGAATGAAAAAAATGATATACTAAACAGGCGTATATATATACGTCTGTTTTAGCTTGTGCATAAAATCTAAGTGAAGGGAGGAGCCTCTATGTTTCAACGTTTATCGACGGATATTTTTAATTGGATATTGATAATAGGGGTTATCCTCCTGATTATTGAAATGTCTTTTTTTCATGGTGGTATGATTGTACCTGCATTATTCTCGGGCGCGATGGTTTATTTTGGTTGGAAAAATTTTTCTCAGTTATGGGGGAAAGTTATTTTCTGGATTGGTTTAATGACACTTTTTTTCGAACTGTTAAACATGTTAGCTGTTCGTTTTTTAATTATCGTTGGTATCTTACTTTTTATTTATCATTATATTATTAGAAAAGATGATGTCACTTATATTAAACCCGAACCAGAAGAGCGTGATAGTGATGAATTATTATTGAAGATTGAACCATTGTTTGACCATCAGTTTTTTGGAGAACAACGGACAAGTGAAACGCCATATAAATGGCGTGATATTAATATTCATAGTGCATTTGGTGATCGTGTCATTGATTTGAGTAACACATTTCTTCCAGATGATACAGCTGTTATTTCGATACGTCATTTAGTTGGTAATATTGAAATATACGTCCCTTACGAAGTGGAAGTGTCTATTCATCATAGTTCAGTTTTTGGTCGTGTTAATATTTTTGATTATCACCATCGAAAATTAGTGAATCAAACGATTGCTTATGAAACAGAAGGCTATCAGACATCGTATCCGCGAGTGAAAATCATCACCTCGGTCATCTCTGGAGATATTGAGGTGAGACGGATATGAATATAATATTAAGACATATGGTTTCAACCATTTTATATAGTTTATTATTAACCATCGGAATTGGTGGTGTCGTCTTTATTGCCTTTCCTATAAAAGATTGGTCGCTTATTTGGACGATGAAAATATTAGACCTACCGTTTTTATTCTACGTATTAAGTATTCCTGTTGTGGCAGGAGGCATCGTTGGCTTATCGACTGGTTGGTACTGGAGACAGCGTCTAAAATATTTAGATAAAGAACTTGCTCATCTTGTAAAAGGTCATAAATTATCTAGTGATTCCATTAATTATCCTGAATTAGAAACCATCACAGAGCATTTAAATCAATTACAATTAAAAATTAGAGAGCAAACTGAACACTCACAACGTTTAGCGACAGAAAGAACACAAGAACGAGAGAAAAGCTTACAAGAAATTGTCGCCCAAGAACGTAATCGACTAGCACGTGAGTTACATGATTCAGTGAGCCAACAATTATTTGCGGCTTCTATGATGATGTCAGCAATTAACGAAACAAATCCGCCAAAGGATCAAACGATGAAACGGCAATTACAGATGGTTGAAAAGATGATTCATCAATCTCAACTTGAAATGCGTGCTCTTTTATTACACTTGCGACCTGTTGCTTTAAAAGGGAAGTCCCTTCAAGAAGGCTCTGAGGAACTATTAGTTGAGTTAACACAAAAAGTGCCACTTCAGATTAACTGGAAAATTGAACCGTTTCATGCTGACAAGGGGATTGAAGATCAACTTTTTCGTATTTTACAGGAATCCATTTCGAATACGTTACGACATGCGAAGGCATCTTCTTTAGACGTTTTACTTATAAAACGAGATGACTTAATTATTTTGCGGATTGTAGATGACGGGATTGGCTTTAATATGAATGATATCCGCGCAAGTGCCTATGGTTTAAATAATATGCGGGAACGTGCGAGTGAATTAGGGGGCAACTTTAAGGTCGTTAGCTTGCCAGATGAAGGGACACGTATCGAAGTAAAGATTCCAATTATTAATCAGGAAGGTGACTCACGTGATTAAAATTTTATTTGCTGACGATCATGAGATGGTGCGAATCGGTGTATCTGCTTATTTATCATCCCAAACTGATATGGAAGTGATTGCCGAAGCTGATGATGGTGGAGATGCTGTCCGTTTGGCATTAGAGTTAAGACCAGATATCATTTTAATGGATCTTGTCATGAAAGAGATGGACGGGATTGAAGCCACAAGGCAAATAATGGAACAATGGCCTGAAGCAAAAATTATTGTTGTGACTAGTTTTATAGATGATAACAAAGTATATCCTGCGCTGGAAGCCGGTGCAAAAAGCTATATGTTAAAAACATCAAAAGCAAGTGAAATCGCTGATGCCATCCGTAAGACTTACCGTGGGGAATCGATTCTTGAACCTGAAGTAACAGGAAAAATCATGTCTAAAATGCGTGAAAAGCAAGTGGACCATTTACACGACCAACTAACAGATCGGGAAATGGAAATTTTACTCTTAATCGCAGAGGGGAAAACAAATCAAGAAATCGCTGACGAATTGTTTATTGCTCTAAAAACAGTGAAAGTCCATGTCAGTAATATATTAGGTAAATTACAAGTGCAAGACCGAACCCAAGCGGCTATTTACGCTTTTAAACAAGACCTTGTTTAATAGAAAAATAAATTTGCGCATAACAAAAACATCGAAAGAATGGACTACGATTTCTTTCGATGTTTTTTATTCTAAAGGACCTATCCTTCGATATCTCGCTTCCTATAACCAATATACCCAATCAATATTAGTGCGACAGCCACGATACTTAAGCTCATAATCGGCAACCAATCCATTTCTTCAACAGGAATCTCTGGAATATACCCGTAAGGCGATAGTTTTCCGACCCAATCCGGGAATTGAAATAGTCCGCCTAAATAAATAACAATAAAGGAATATAATAAATAGAACCAGATTATACTTGTTAACTTTGGAAGAAAGCCGATTAATAGTGCAGCAAAGCCGATCATGACAAGCATGGCGGGATAGTAGACAAGTGCCGCACCATAGATCGTTCCGAATGCCATACCTTCATCCATGACCGCGTTTGCAGCAGACCAAAGACCGATAGCTGCAAGGGAAATCATCACGAATCCATTCACGATCGAAATGATTAGATAGCTTGTCATGAGTTTATGACGTGAGACAGCTTTACTAAGTAAATGCTCCATGCGATTCTTTTTCTCTTCGCTTCTTAGTTTAAGCATCGCCATTAATGTTGGAATTGTTGCAAGGATAGCCATAACAATCATCAACATCGGAATAAATTGTTCTGTTAAGTTTGATCCTTCATCGGCAGCTAATAATTGTTTTAGCATATCATTCCCTTCAAAAAAAGATTCCAAATCGCCAAATACTGAACCGTAAGAAAGTCCTAATACAAACATCCCAATCGCCCAAGCAATGATTCCATTACGTTGTAGTCTAACAGCTAACCCAAGTGGGCTTTGTAAAAATCGAGATGCATATTTTCTCCCTGGTTTTGCTGGGAAAAATCCCGCTTCTAAATCGCGGACGGCATTTAAAAAATGAGCGAGCAAGATTAAGAGAACTGATACACCTAATGTCAACCAAATCGGCCACCAATTGTTTGCTGAATAGGCTTCTGTTTTTGTAATCCAACCTAAAGGGGAAAACATGGATGACGTACCATCACTTACATCGCCAATCGCACGAATGAGATAGGCGATGATTAAAACAGCAATCGAATAACCAATCGTACCACGAGAACTCTCAGAAAGTTGGGCGAAGACTCCTGTCACACCTGCGAAGAAAATCCCAGTTACTCCTAAAGCAGCACCATATAATAAAGACCCTTCTAAATTCATACTATCTATTCCAAGTGCATATAATCCAAATCCATTAATAAGCGCCAAAACCACATTTATTATGACTAACATTAATAATGTTGCATGAATATTAGCTAAGCGTCCAGTTGGTAAAGAGCGAATCATTTCTAATCGGCCATCTTCTTCATCTGCTCGTGTATGGCGCGTGACAAGCAAAATACTCATGAGCCCAACAACGACAGATGTTAATAATAACATTTGATGTGTTGTCATGGCACCGATTGTGTAATGTTCTAAAACACCTGGTCCTACCATTGCTGTCATGGCAGGGTTTTCCATTGTTTCTGCCATGACATCTCTTTCTTGTTGAGTCGAATATAAATCTTGAAATGCAATTGGCACCATTAATGTGAAAAAAGTAATGCCAATGAGCCATAAAGGCATCCGGATACGGTCACGCCGAATGATTAATTTAGTTAGAAAACCTGTGTTTTTGTAGAGTGGACTAGCCATTAGGATTCTCCTCCTACCTTTGTGTCGTCTTTATTTTCATAATGTCGCATAAATAAATCTTCTAAAGTAGGAGGAGCACTTTCTAGTTTGACAATACCAAATTGGCTCACATGCTTAATAATTGTATCGAGTTCTTCAGTATCAACCTGGAAGGAAATTTCCTGATTTTTATTTTGTATGTCATATACACCTTTGATTTCATGCAAAGTTTTCAACGGTTGTTTTGTTTTAATTGTTAAGTTCGTACGCGTTAAGTGGCGTAATTCATCTAGTGTACCTGTTTCAATGATTTTCCCCTGCCGAATAATGCCGACTCTGTCACATAATTTTTCTACCTCGGATAATATATGACTGGAAAGAAGCACACTTTTGCCTGCTCTTTTTGCATCCATAACGCATTGCTGGAAAACCTGTTCCATTAACGGATCTAACCCTGATGTTGGTTCATCCAAAATATATAGATCAGCATCAGATGAGAAGGCAGCAACTAAAGCCACTTTTTGCCTATTTCCTTTTGAATATGTTCGGCTTTTTTTCGTTGGGTCTAAATCGAACATTTGAATAAGTTCTTCACGCCGGCCTCTATTGTTGTTGCCACGAAGTTTTACAAATAAATCAATGACTTCTCCACCTGTTAAATTAGGCCATAAATTCACATCACCAGGAACATAGGCAATCCGTTTATGAATCTCAACAGCATCTGCCCAAGCATCTTTTCCAAAAATTTTTGCCTCGCCTTCCGTTGCTTTTAAAATACCGAGCAATACACGGATTGTTGTTGACTTTCCAGCACCGTTGGGACCGATGAAACCATACACTTCCCCTTCTTTTAAATCAATATTAACGCCGTCCAGAGCGGTGAACTTTCCGAATCGTTTTGTTAAGTTCGTTGTTTTTATGACAGACATATACCCAAACTCCCTTTCCGTAGGTAATTTATGAAATATTACACTATATATATTTCATAATATACAAATACAGAGTTGTTATCAATAGTTTGTGAAATATTTTTATTGTTTTATTACAAAACATTTATTAAACTAATGATGAGGTGAAAGAAATGAATGGTTTTGAGCGTCGGCGGGAAAGAAAGAAAAAGGATATATTAGAAGCTACACTTGAATTATTTATGAAACACGGTGTAAGAAAAGTTTCGATTGCAGAAATTGCCGATAGAGCATCGGTTTCACAAGTGACAATATACAATTATTTTGGTAGTAAGGATCAACTCATTTATGAAGTCATTATTTACTATGTGGATAAAATATGGGGAGAATATGACCGTTTATTTAAAAGTAAGATGCCTTTTCCTGATAAGATAAAAAGGATTATTTTTGATAAAAAACAAGTAGCTAATCAGATTAGTGGAGAATTTCTTGAATACATCATGGAGGAATATTCAGCTGGGAGTAATTATATCGAAAAAGTGTACCAAGAAAAGGCTCTTCCACAATTTATGGAATTGTTTGAGGTAGGAAAGGCACAGGGATATATAGACCAATCGATTTCAAATGAAGCGATATTATTGTATATAAAAATGTTTAAAGAATACATGCAGCAAGAAGATGTTATTCAAAACATCTTGCCCATAACAGAAGATTTTACAAAGCTTTTCTTTTTCGGCATTGCAGGTAAAAGTGAGGACACATCATGCAAATGAAACCCAGGCAGTGGTTTAGTGACCTTGCCTGGATTTCCAGATTTTCTAGTTAGACGGTAGGGTGTTTTTTGAGTCGGTATGTATAAAGATAATAGACTAAAAACGGCAATGATATGAGCCCCATGATTAAATTAGGTATCATAAAGCTAGCTACTTGATCAATGTCTGTGTAATTAAGGAAGTCAGGCATCGGTACTTTAAATAGGGCTAGTAAACTTAAAGAAAAATTATTGAAAAAATGAATAAGAATCGGTAGCAATAAATTATTCGTCTTTAAATAGATTAATGATAAAAGTAGTCCAAACATAAAGGCCCCAATATAATCAACATGTAGTATAGCAAAAAGTACATTCGTGATGATGAGACTAACGATGATATTCGTTTTTTTGGCAATACGTTTTAAGAAGAATCCTCGGAAAATAAACTCTTCAGCAATTGGAGCTACTAAAGATGTGCTTAAGATTACGCCGAGTATTTGTAAACCTGTGGCACTCTCATATTCTTTGTTTATCTCAACAGCAAAAGATAACTGTTTCTTGGCAAATTCAGGTGCAATAATAGAAAATAGATACGTTTGAATCCAAAAGAAGGATAATGAAAATAACATAATTGTTAATGTGATAAGCAAGAGTGACGGCATTTTCTTAGTCACTCCTGACCATGAGATGACATCTTTTAAATGCATGTCATGTTTTTTCATTTGAATGTTAAACCAAAACAAAGGAAAAAGAACAAATATAATGAGTGTTGCTATCATCTCAGCGGACATATTACTTTCAAGATTTAAAATAGACAGTGTCCCACCTAAAATAATAAAGGCAATCACTAGATAAATGATAAAGCTTCTTAATTTCATTTCCTCAAACATAATCATCCCCCCTGTTGTTGAGTGTTTTTTTTAATGAATTTCGGCCATGTGAAGTATGTAATGATGCGCGTTACTTTTTCTAACGGACCATAACGGAATTTTTCTAAATAAACCTACCTAGCAAATTTCCTGCTCCCAAAATAATTAAGATATTCCCCAAATAAGTAAAGTTTTAGCTTTTTAATTTATAAAAAGGAGTAAGAATATTCCTATGATACCATAAACAAAGAGAATATCTCCATCCATGAGTATCGCTAAAGCAATTATCGATTTACACGATGGTGAAATTGATGTTCAATCACAACGTGGTGTCGGAACAACGGTGACGATATTATTGGATAAAGTAGATCCGAATAAATAGTTATGGATGACAATCCTTTATATAACTCCAAACTGTCAGACTCTGTTCACCATTCGGTGTAAAATAGTTAGAATTTTATGGTACACTTGCTTTAATAGATGGTGAGGGAGCGTTTACAATGAAGGAAGTGGAACCGCAGAAACAACCACGTATGTCTTTTTTTCTAATTATTTTACTCGTGGTGATCCTTTTAAATACGTTTGTTTTCCCTGCTTTTACGAACTATTCGATTAAGGAAGTAGACTATGGCACATTTTTGCGCATGGTAGAAGAAGGGAAAGTCTCTGAAGCAGAAATTAAAGAAAATAATATTGTTTTCACATCTGTTGAGAAAGGGGATCAAACATATCAAACAGGTGCTGTTGACGACCCACAATTGGTTGAACGACTATATGAAGCAGACGTGAAATTTACGAAAATCATCCCAAAGGAAAGTTCACCGATTGTCCTGTTTATTTTATCTTGGGTCGTACCAATTATTCTATTTATTATTATTGGTCGGTTTATTGCTAAACGAATGCGTAATAATATGGGCGATATGCGCAGTACAATGACATTTGGAAAAAGTAATGCGAAAATCTATATTGAATCCGAAACAGGAAAATCATTTGATGATGTTGCTGGGCAAGATGAAGCGAAAGTAGCTTTATTAGAGATTGTCGATTTTCTACATAATCCGAAAAAGTACAAAAAAATTGGTGCGAAGATGCCTAAAGGTGTTCTTCTTGTCGGGCCACCCGGAACAGGGAAAACGTTATTAGCTAAAGCGTTAGCTGGAGAATCAAAGGTCCCGTTTTTCTCGATTTCAGGGTCCGAATTCGTTGAGATGTTTGTTGGTACGGGAGCAGCTCGAGTTAGAGATTTATTTCAACAAGCACAAGAAAAAGCGCCCTGTATTGTTTTTATTGATGAATTAGATGCAATAGGGAAAAGCCGTGATACAGGATTCCCCGGTACAAATGATGAACGAGAGCAAACACTCAATCAATTGTTGGCAGAAATGGATGGATTTGATGCCGATCAAGGGGTGCTTATTTTAGCAGCAACAAACCGTCCGGAAGTTTTAGATAAAGCATTATTACGCCCGGGGCGCTTTGATCGGAGGGTACCAGTTGAGCTTCCAGATATTAAAGGGCGTGAAGCAATCTTAAAGGTTCACGCTAAAGGGGTAACCTTACATGAGACTGTTAATTTACAAGCGATTGCTCGTGCAACACCAGGAGCATCAGGTGCCGATTTAGCAAATATTATCAATGAAGGTGCTTTACGTGCTGTTCGTCAAGGAAGAGATGCAGTATTACAAGATGATTTAGAGGCTTCTATTGAAGTCGTCGTTGCAGGTTATCCACGAAAGAATGCTGTCATACCGACACAAGATAAACTAAAAATCGCTTATCATGAAATTGGTCATGCGATTGTTGCAGCAAAACAAAGTGATTCCGCACTTGTTCATAAGATTACAATCGTTCCACGAACATCAGGAGCACTTGGGTTTACAATGCAAGTGGAAGAAAATGAGAACGTATTAATGACGAAAGAGCAAGCGTTGAGCAAAATAACAACATTTATGGGTGGCCGAGCTGCTGAAGAATTAGTTTTTGATACCGTTACTTCAGGTGCAGCAAATGATAGTGAGCGAGCAACCCAAATCGCTCGTGCAATGGTTACTCGTTTCGGTATGAGTGACACGTTCGATATGATGACATTAGAGACGGTTAATAATCCATATTTAAGTGGACAGACATCTCTAACCGTTTCAGCAGAGACAGCTGCTAAAGTTGATGAAGAAACGCTGAAAATTATTAAAACATCCCATGAACAAGCAACCCAGATTTTAAAAGAAAACATGAAAAAGCTACATGAGTTAGCTGAATATTTGTTCCATAATGAAACGATGTCTGGGGAAGAGTTTACGAGAATGTTGGAAAAGAAATGAAGAAACACCCGATGGAAATGTTTCATCGGGTGTTTCTTTTTAGAAATCTTGACTCGTACTCGTATTATCAAATGCTTGCGTAGTTCCACCTGTTGCCCCTTGTGCTCCTTGTAATGTGTTTGTTAACGTACTAGTAACTTCTTGAATACCTGTATTATTCATCATATTTTGGAATTGCTTACCCATTTGTTGGAATGTTCCATTTTGAATTCCTCTTGTTATACCGTAAACAGCAGCGCCCGCTGCACCAATTGTTAAGAGCGTTGTCATCATTCCACGACGATTATTCATATGCCCACACTCCTTTTCATATTTTTAAATGAATCTACGCAATCTTATTGTTTTATAGCTCAGCGAAAATATTCCGTATAATATTTTCCAATCATATTTTTTAATAAAAAAAGACAAACTATAACCGTAATATTGATTGGAAGGAATCTGAACATGAAAAGTTATTTAGTGCAATTATGGAATATGATTGACCCACTTTATTTTCACTGTACACGCTTATGTTATGTACCAGACTTATCTCAAGAAAATACAATTTTAAGGGTGCGGCCTACTTGTTATAAAGGTTCTCCAGTAATATTAGAAGATGGCACAATGATAAGAAAAAATGATATGCTCTTAAAAATCCACCTACACAATGTTCGGCTCGTTAGTGAACTTCGCTTAATGGAAAGTGATATTCAAAAAGCTTTACATTTATATCGAACGATTCGGAGTTCGTTGTATCATTTAGCCGATTTCATGAAAAAAGAAGAGAATCGCAAAACGAAAGCAATCATCGGTATTACGATGTTATATCGGGGAGCAGATCGTTTAGGATTTGAAGTTTATCCCATTCAAAACCGCTATTATCGCCATTTTAAAAAATATACTTTCTTACCAATTAATTATTTGTCAAATGCCTCCCTCCCTAAAGACCCAGTCTATTTGTTTATGTCAAGGAGTACGTTGGAAAATCAGTATATTAGAAGCTAAGTACTGTAGAGTAGCATAAAATTTTGTAGTAGGATGTAGAGCGCATAATGTAAAAAGGGGCTTGCCCTCCCCCTTTTAAAATTATGAAATCGAAAGCTTATGAAACGCAATTTCAGGGCGGCTCCCGATACGGATATTAACACCCGTTTGTCCGAGACCTTCACTAATATAAAATGAAGCATTATGCATGCGGTGTAAACCTTTAATAATATTTTTCCGAGGGAGTTTCCCCATTTTAGCGAGATGGAAAGCCTTTGGGTAACAAATTTGTCCACCGTGAAAATGTCCAGCCATCAAATAATCAAATGAATAACCTTCCATTTCAAGTACAATATTCGGGTCATGTGTGAGTACAATATTCTTTCCAGGCTGAATCTTTTTATACGCTTGTGCAATATCGCTATGGTTCGTACTATAGTTATCAATCCCGATTATATTAATATTTTTTCCGTCAACAGATATGGTGCGACTCTCGTTTTGTAAGACAGGGCAGTTATGTTGTTCAAGGACATCAATTAACTTTTCAAGTGAAGATTTTTTTAATACGTAGTCATGATTACCTAGAACTGCATACATGCCATATTTAGGATTTATATTTTGAAGGACTTTTAAATACGGAATGAGTTTAGGGATACTTTTTTTACGATCTAGAAAATCACCAGTAAGGGCGATTAAATCAATTTGTTTATTTTCTAACTTTAGGGCTAAATCATTAGGTGTCAGGGAAATGTTTTCCATGTGAAGGTCTGATAAATGCAAGATTGAGAACGAGTCTTTCGAATTATTGTCCGTTAAATCAATATGATTGATGTTAATATCTGCTGTATTTTTTTTGGCTTTATATAAAAGAAAACTAATAACTAATAAACTAAATAGAATAAAAAACAACATAGATATTCCTCCTCGGTAGGATTATAACACGGCTTTATGAGGCGTTTCATTGGTAATATTTGTTTGAAAGGAGTGAAATAAATGTCAACCGAAAAACGTGTCCTTTTTCTTCCATTTATGCGCATCGCTTCAGGACATCATCAAGTAGCTAATGCCTTGTTAGCGATGTTAAAGCAAATACAGTGCTCCACTCAATGTGAAAAAGTTGATATTTTATCATACAGTTATGGAAATTTAGAATCTGTCATATCGGAAATCTATCTAGCATGGATTAAGTATCTGCCTCATTCCTATCATTGGCTATACGTTCGATCTTCTGTACAAACAAACCGGAAAGAAAAGCAAAATACGTTATACGGGACATTTTTTCTCCCCTTTTTCAAAAAAATGTTAAGAGAAAAACAGCCTGATATTTTATTTTGTACACATGCCTTACCATCAAACATTGCTAACCGTTTAAAACAAAAAGGCAATTGCCATGCGATTATTGTGAATGCCTATACTGATTTCTTTATTAATCGTGTCTGGGGATTATCAGAAGTGGATTTCCATTTTGTACCATCCCAAATGGTTAAAGATGAGCTTCTCCGTAAAGGTGTGTCGCAGGATAAAATTTTTGTTACGGGTATTTTAGTTCATCCAGCCTTTCGACAGGGACGAGCTCCACTCATTCAAAGAAAAAAACAAATCAAAATGCTTGTATCAGGAGGTAATTTAGGGATTAATATGGTGGATCATTTGTTTAAATATAATGGAGACAAGCTCCATTTTTATATCCTTTGTGGAAAAAATAATGCTCTATATCAAAAGTTAAAAAATGAAAATCATTCTCATATCACACCCATTTCGTATATATCATCACCACAAAAAATGTCATTATTATATGATCAAGTCGACGCTGTTTTAACAAAGCCAGGAGGGGTTACGATTAGTGAATGTTTACATAAGAAAAAACCAATTTTCGTTTATCATGTTTTGCCCGGTCAGGAAAAGATCAATGAACAACAATTATTAAAGTTAGGGCTTATCATGCCGATTAATTTAGATGACAATCAATTTGAGGAACAAATTATAAATTATTTCAATGATCAACAGGCTCAGAAAAACTATCTCTCTCATGTGGAAAAATATCTTGCAAGTCTCAAACAACCCCCACTTTCATTACTATTTTGATTGTTTCAGTATGGTATTGGGAATGTTTGTAAATAATAACCATAAAAACAATTAAAGGGTGAAGAATTTGATTAAATTACAAACACCACTAGAAGGTAAGAAAGCTGTTTTTGGCCAAGTGGAGCAAACTTTACGGAAACATGGGTATGTTCTCTGTGGGAACTGGGAATATGATAAAGGAAAATTTGATGGTGTTTTATGGCGAGAGGGCGGCGAAACAATCTATATTCGTTTACCATTTACGGTTATAGAGGGACATCTTGATAGTCCTGATGCATTTATTCAATTTAGAACACCATATGTGATTAAGCATGTCGTTCATGTCGGTCTCGATCGAGATGAAAATTCCTTGCTTGCTGCTACAGGCTTTAGTCAATTTCAAGAACCACTAGATAGAGACGGCAATATTAGGCATGAACAGCAATGGGAAGATATTGGTATGAGAGCAGTTCAGTTTGTATTAAACGAAATTCCTTTACATGCTTAAGTGGCTATTCGAGTTGTTTGTGGTTGTTTTAATGATAAACAAGTGCTTGGTAAGATAGTAAGTTATATGTTATTGAGTGCATCAATGTGATCTAGTTTCGCTCGTGTTCTATGAGTTACCCACGATTGAGTTGTTCAATGTGAGCTAATTTCGCTTAGATTCTTCTGGTTACCCACGATTGAGTTGTTCAATGCAAGTTAAGTACGCTTAGATTCTTTGAGTTGCATACGATTGAGTTGTTCAATGCGAGCTAAGTACGCTCATACTCTTCGGGTTACCTACGATTGAGTTGTTCAATGTGATACAATAGCCCGGCACAATATAGTGAATTAATATTAGCCAATCATGCGGATAAAAGTTTGTTTGCGTGTTGCAATGCTCTATAAGCACCCTCATGCAAGTGCCTTCATGCCTCCATATCTATTAATACCTTTTGGCCATCCAAAAAGGAGCGCTATAAGTCAATTTTAGACTTATTAGACGCTCCGTGTATTTTTCTACAATAATTCAATAATCTAAGCATTAACAATTCTTCGGTAAGCTTGTTCCATTTTTTCACGGCCTTCAGAAATGTGTGGGTGGAATTGGATGGTTGCTTCGTTACGAATCGTTTTGACTTGTTCAGTTGCTTGCAGTAAGCGATAGTCGAGATCTGCTTTACCTGCAACATGCTTTTTAGCAATGGATAAGCCAGCTACAGTCCCTTGTGCTCTTGCCACTTTAGCACTCTCAATTCCCGTAATGTTTCCTGCAACATAAACCCCATCAATCGGTGTCTCCATTTTTTCATTATGAACAGGAACATGACCACCGAGTTCTTCTAAGTATTGGAATGGAAGACCTACAACAGAAGCAAGTTCAGCTAGTGGGTATAGTCCACCGGCAATACAAACAAAGTCAACTTCGATTCGTCTTTCCGTTCCTTTAATTAATTTCCCATCAGCAGTTACATCAAAAACTGTGACCGATTCAACACGGTCTTTCCCGTTAATTTGCGTTACAGCTTTACGTAAATGGATCGGCATGCCCCACATTTTAACCCCACTTTTTGGATAAAATTGTGTCGCGACTTTACGTACGAAATCCGATTTAGTAAACCGGCTACCAAAACGTAAGAATGCTGATGGTGCAAGATGAGCAATTCGACTGAGTCCATCCATAACTTTTTTTGGGTGAGCATGCTCTTTAGTAACTGGATTCATTGCAGGTAACATCATGCTATGAAGGTTAACACCTGCTAATTGTAATTCACGAGCAATGGCCGCCGATAAGACATTGACACCGATGACCACGCCTTTTTCACCAACGCGTACTCTGTGTACGTTTGTCATAACTTGTGCAGCTCCAATAGACATCACACCTGGTAATGTCCATCCAGGTACAGGAGCAGCCGTTTCAGCGGCTCCTGTAGCAATCAGTACATTTCCCGCTTCAAAATTTCCCTTATTCGTATGTACAACAAATCCGTCATTTGCTTTTTCAACATGATGAACAGATACACCACAACGAATATCTGTATCTAATGATTCTGCTTTGTTCATTAGGCGTTTCGTTTCTTCAATTCCATTCCACCATTCACCAGTTGGTTCCTCATGTAATTGCCCAAGTAAGCGCCCACCTGGTTTGACAAATTCATCGATAACAAGAACGTGCACATCCCATTCACGGCAAGCGATTGCCGCAGATAAACCAGCAGGACCGGCACCGATTATAATAACATCATACATTGTTACACCTCTCCCTTCTTATCTTCTTGTTGTTCGATAAACTCTGCATACGTACGAGGTAGAGTATCATTTACTGTTGAAACAAGTGGCGATGGTAAGACACGCCCACTTTTCACAACCATATTATCTTTGACTTCTGTTAAGCAGGCGCGAACACCCGGCTCATCGTTAACATTGACACGGCATTCAAAACAGTGTCCAATATTACAATAAATTCCGCGAGGCTTACCACTTTCTTCATGAACACGTAATGTGCGAACACCATTTGCTAGTAATGCAGAGGCAATCGTGTCCCCTTCGTATCCAGTATATGTTTGTCCATCAAATGTAAATGTAATTTCTTTTCTATCAGACAACTTCCCTAGAACAGGGTGATCAACGATTCTTCGGTTATTTCTCATCTTGCTTCCCCCTTAACGTTGATAAAGATACCGGGCGCACTGGTGGTTGAACTTTTAATGGAATATCATGACCTGGCTTTTCTCCAGTAACTTGTTCCATTACAGCATCTACAGCCGGTCTACAGGTGCGTCCACCACAATAGCCCATGCCTGCACGTGTCCGCAATTTAATTTCCCGAGCAGTACATTGATGTTTTTTTGCTGTGTTTTTGATGTCTTCTAACGTCACTTCTTCACATCTACAAATGGTAATATGATCCATACGCAATATCCCCCTATTGTAATGGCTTTCATTTTTATTTTAAAAAAGATTGACATCTTATTTAATGCTATTTTAACATATATGATAGAATTGATTTAATCTTTTATATAAAAATTTTTATAAAGTCTTTTAAAAAATATATTTCAGCTAGCAAAGGGGATATGAAGATGGCTCAAAGAAGACATGCAGAGGTAGCGATTATTGGCGGCGGAATTATGGGAAGTGCGATTAGTTATTATGTTGCAAAAGCCGGTTTGGACTGTATGCTTATTGAAAAAAATGATATTGCCAGTGGTACATCATCTCGTTGTGATGGGAATATTACGATTGTTGATAAGGACCCCGGCTTCGATAGTAAAATGTCGCTCGTTAGTCAAGAACTGACGGTTGAATTAAAAGATGATTTAAATCTACCATTCGAATATAGGGAATTAGGTAGTATTCTTGTCTGTGATAATGATCAGGAAATGGAAGCGGCAGCTGAATGGGTTGACATTCAGAAAAAAGCAGGACTAAAATTTAATTTACTAGATCGTGAAGATATTCGGCAAGAATCGCCATACTTCGCTGATGATATTCCTGGTGGTTTAGAATGTGAGACAGACTCTTTAATTAACCCCTATTTATATTGTTATTCATTAGTGGATCGAGCGAAAGAATATGGATTGAAACTGTATACACAGACAGAAGTAACAAATATTAAAAAAGAAGATGACTTTATTATTGAAACGACAAATGGTACCTTTACAGCTAAAAAAGTCGTAAACGCAGCTGGCGTCTGGGCACCATATATCGGAGAAATGCTTGGAATAGACATCCCGATTGTTCCCCGTAAAGGGCATATTATGGTCGGGTCACGCCAAAAGCCAGTGATGATGCGAAATGTGATGGAATTCGGTTATTTAATGAATAAATTCCAACGCGAACGTATTGCAGATCCAGAAACATTAAAATACGGTGTTGCTTTAGTACTAGAACCTACTGAAAGTCAAAACTTTTTACTAGGAAGTAGTCGTGAGTTTGCTGGCTTTGATGGACGTGTTAATATCAATGTTGTCAACGCGATGGCAAAACGTGCTCTACGGTTCTTCCCGAAAATGGATGATTTTAATATGATTCGCGCTTATACTGGTTTTAGACCATGGACAGAGGATCATTTACCAATTGTTTCTCCAGTAGAAAGTATCCCAGGATTTTTCATCGCAGCGGGTCACGAAGGAGACGGGATTAGTTTAGCGACTGTTACTGGAAAAATAATCGAAGAAATGTTAACAGAAAAAGAAACAATTATTCCAGTTGATCCATTACGATTTGACCGCTTTGAAAAGGTTCCAACTGCATAATAAGTGCGTTTTAGAAAAGGGGATGTTTATCCCCTTTTTGTTATACAACAGCAAAGTAATGGATTATTTGTAAAACATATGATAATGTTAACTACATGTAAAAAACAAAATTTTATTTCTTTTTTCGCTTAATATCTATAATTTTGTGAAAGGGATTATGTTTTATTAAATTTTTAAAAGCGTTTTCGTCATGGAAATAAACACAGTGAGATAGATGATTATTTTTTTGTTTATGAAGAAAACCCTTTCATCATATGTTTTATTAAGATAAAGCGGAAAAGTCTGACACAAAGGAAGAGATGAATGGATTATCAAGTTTTTATTTCGTTAGGGATTTATATGTTAGCGATGATAATGATTGGCTTATGGGCGTATAAAAGGACATCCAACTTATCAGATTATATGCTTGGCGGAAGAGAATTAGGTCCTGCCGTAACAGCGTTATCAGCTGGAGCATCTGACATGAGTGGTTGGATGGTCATGGGATTACCAGGAGCCATGTATGCAACTGGTATTGCTAGTGCTTGGTTAGCCATCGGTTTAACAGTCGGTGCTTACTTTAACTATATTCTTTTAGCACCTCGTTTAAGAACGTACACAGAAGTTGCTAATGACTCTATCACAATTCCAGACTATTTAGAGAACAGGTTCAATGACTCATCTAACATTCTTAGACTTGTCTCTGGAATTGTTATTCTTGTCTTTTTTGCTTTATATGCATCAGCAGGAATGGTTTCAGGTGGGAAATTATTTGAGAGTGCATTTGGATTAAGTTATGAGATGGGATTATTTGTAACTGTTAGTGTTATTGTTATTTATACCTTATTTGGAGGATTTATTGCTGTTAGTTGGACAGACTTTGTCCAAGGTGTCATTATGATTCTTGCCCTGGTCATAGTTCCAATTGTTGCTTTTACAGAAATAGGTGGACCGACGGCAATGTGGACTGATATTAAGCAAATTGATCCTTCTCGCTTGGACTTATTTAAAGGAACGAGTGTATTGGGGATTATTTCCTTTATTGCGTGGGGATTAGGGTATTTCGGACAACCCCATATCATTGTTCGATTTATGGCAATCAAAAATATTAAAGATTTAAAAGTAGCACGCCGCATTGGGATTGGTTGGATGGCCATTTCTCTAATCGGTGCGATGCTTGTAGGATTAATCGGGATTTCTTATTTCAATGATCGTCCAGGACAACTCGGTGATCCAGAGACCGTCTTAATTGTTTTTGCAAACGTTTTATTCCATCCATTTGTCACTGGATTTATTTTAGCAGCGATTTTAGCAGCAATTATGAGTACGGTATCATCACAATTACTTGTGACATCGAGTGCTTTAACAGAGGACTTTTATCGTACATTTTTGAAAAAAGATGCGACAGATAAACAACTTGTTTTAGTAGGTCGTCTATCTGTTTTAGTCGTAGCGATTATCAGTTTAGTACTCGCTTATACACCAAATGATACGATATTAGATATTGTTGGTAAAGCATGGGCTGGATTTGGTTCGTCATTTGGACCAGTTATTTTACTCAGTGTCTATTGGAAGAAAATGACGAAATGGGGTGCCTTAGCGGGCATGGCTGTCGGTGGTCTGACTGTTATTATTTGGATCACAACTGGATTATCAAAAGTTATTTACGAAATGGTTCCAGGCTTCTTCCTAAGTTTGTTAGCAGTCATTGTTGTTAGTTTATTAACGACAAATGATGATCCAAAAGTAGAAGAACAGTTTAATGAAATGGAAGAACAACTGGCAAAGAATATGAAATAAAAAAAGAGCATTCATCATTGGTTATTACGATGATGAATGCCTTTTTTTTGTTGTATAACACTTGTGAGCTAGATATTCGTATCTTTTTGAAAACGCTGTATAATGAAATATAAGATATTATGGGGAAGTGATTTTCATGCCTGTCATTCAGGTGAACGGAATTAAGCTTTTTTATCAAGAAGCAGGAGATAAAGCAAATCCGCCCTTATTGTTATTGCATGGATTAACGAGTCATCATCAACGTTTTAAGCGTGAAGTGAATGTTTTTAAGAAAGATTATCATGTGATTGTTGTCGACGCCCGTGGACACGGTAACTCAGATAGACCAGATGAGTACACATTAGAAGACCACATAAGCGATATCATTGGCTTAATGGATGCGCTTGAATTAGAGAAAGTACATCTATTAGGTGTCTCAATGGGAAGTTATATCGCTCAAGGAGTGGCTATCAAACAACCACATCGTGTCGGGAAGATGATACTGATTGGAGCAAAGGCTCATGGACAAACATCATCTATGTCTCAATTGTTTTCTGAACATGCTGAAGAGTTACAGGGAATGTCTTTCGAACAACAAATGAATCGACTAGCGAAATATATGTTTTATGATTTACGAGCAGTCGGTAGATGGCTTCATGATACTGAGAATCGAGAACTGACATTGTCGGCTAAAGAACAACAAGTTGCTCGGAAAGCATTAACAGGATTTGACTTCCGTCCCAATTTATCCGAAGTCAAAGCTGAAACCCTTGTTATTAGTGGAACATATGATGGATTAAATCCGCCAAAAGACGGTCGTGAAATTAGTGAGCTTATTCCGCGGGCAACATTAATGGTATTTACAAAATCCGGCCATGCCCCACATGTTGAAGAGCCTGAGAAATTTATCCAAGTCGTATCGGAGTTTTTACGAGAATAGATTATTTACCATAATTTTTTTCAATATCAGCATAGATATAAAATTAAGGCGATGATTTTACATCATTAGAATATCACATCATATAGCCAATTCTCATTATGATAGAGGTAAATATCATTTAATTTTGGAGAGGGGTTAAAATGTGAAAAAGGCTTTACTCTTAGTGTATGATGATTATGCTGATTTTCAAATAGGTCACTTGTTGTTTTTTCTTAAAAAGAAAGGGCATTATCATGTCTTGACGGGTTCTGTAGAGGGAAAAGATGTCGTTAGTTTAGGTGGATTATCTGTTAAACCAGACTTACCGTTATCAGGTATAAATATAGAAAAATTTGATTTAGTTATCTTGCCTGGTGGTGATACATTTGATCCATTATTAAATAACGAGGCATTAATCAATTTCTTGAAAATAGTTTATTCATTAAGTATCCCCATAGCTTCCATATGTGGTTCGGCTGTTTTATTAGGGAAAGCAGGGTTACTTAATAATAAAAAATTTACTTGTAATGAACATACATTTAATCAATATAAAGAACATTTTTCAAATGCAACGTATACAGGCGAACGAGTTGAACTGGATGGCAACGTGATTACTGCGAAAGGGAGTTCTTTTTCTTACTTTACAATTGCAGTTGGAGATTTTTTAAATTTATGGAGGAACGAAGAAGAAGCGCGTCATGCATTGGCATTTTGTAAGGGAGAATAATAAGTACTGAAATTGAAATGAATTTTTATAGTGTCATTATGCTTATCCAGCTCAAAAAAATATATTTAATTTAAGCTAAGCTAGGAGGTACATCATGAATAAAATTAAACAAGGAAATAATCAGTTTTTTATTGGTGAAAACGAAGAGCAACCATTAGCTAAGATTACCTTTATCCCTAAAGAAGATACATTAGTTGTCAATCATACATTTGTCTCAGAACAATTAAGAGGACAAGGCATTGCTAAAAAGCTTGTTGAGGAAGTATTACAGTATGCTGAAAAGGAAAATAAAAAGATTGTTCCTGAATGTTCATATGTAGACGTTTTTAAGCGGCGCTATCCAGAACATCGCGACCTATTTGTTTAAACGTGCTATAAACATTCACAGATTTCTTCAAAATTTATAAGAAAAGTACTGGAAAAAATAAATTAACATGGTATCTTAGATATAGTAAATGAAATATTAATCTCATGTGACTGAGTTGAATCAGGCATGGCGATACATGTAGCAAGCAGTTAATATGGCTTGTTTCGTATCCCATGCCTTTTTTCATTAATAAAAATAAAACTAATGGAAAGGCTGTTATTAGCCCATACTCTATATATTGGAAGGATGACAACAATGTTTAAAAAGTGGTTTAAAAAGGAAGAAACAAAACAATTAGAAATATATGCTCCATTAAGTGGAGAAGTTGTGCCACTAGAAGATGTACCTGACCCTGTATTTGGTCAAAAAATGATGGGGGAAGGTGTTGCAATTTTACCAGAAGATGGTCATGTTTTTTCTCCTGTTGATGGGGAAATCATTCAAGTGATTAAATCAAAACATGCGATTGGTATGCGTGCCCAGGATGGAACGGAAATCTTAATTCATGTTGGATTAGAAACCGTCGAATTAAAAGGAGAAGGATTTAATGTTCATGTCGAGAATGGTGATACGGTAAAAACGGGTGACCCAATCATGACATTCGATCTTGAATTTATTAAACAGCATGCGAAAGATACTATCACACCAATTGTTATTACAAGCAGTCTTAATGATACAAATAAAGAATATACAATAACAGATGCGGAGGAAGTTAAAGCGCCCGATTCGATTTTGCTAACGGTTAAGCAACAATAAGGATGTGGTCTCATTGCGCATTACAAAAGTATTAAATAATAATGCGGTCATGATAAAACAAGATAAACAGGAAAAAATAGTTATTGGGTCTGGTGTTGGTTTTCAAAAAGGTAAAAATGATTTAGTTAATTTGAATAAAATTGAGAAGATTTTTGTCTTGGAGGAAAATGAAAAGTTTGAACAATTACTTAAGCGGATACCAGAAAAGCACTTCATCATATCTGAAAATATTATTGCTTATGCTGAAGAACAACTACAAACTAAATTAAACAGTCACATCCATTTAGCGCTTACAGATCATCTTTCGTTTGCGATTGAAAGAGAAAGACAAGGTATCCAGCTCAGAAATAAGCTGTTATCTGAGATTAGAGTGCTTTATCGAGAAGAATTTGAGATTGGTCTTTGGGCAATTCGGCATATTAAAGAACAACTCGAAATTGATATGCCGGTTGATGAAGCGGCATATATTGCACTTCATGTTCACACGATGAAAATTAGGGGAGGTGATTTGCGCGAAACAGTTAAATTAACAACTATCGTCGGTGAGATTGTCCATTTGATAGAGAAAGGCCTTAAAATCAATATTTCCAAAAATGATTTAGCATATGAGCGTTTGATTACGCACCTTTATTATATGTTAGATCGTGTTAGTCAGTCTGTCTATGCGCTAGATAAGGATATGTTAGATATGATTAAAAAGAAATTTCCTGAATCATATCGTTGTTCGAAAGAGATTGCTGAAGCAGTTTCTCTCAAATATAACATTGCATTGCCCGAAGAAGAGTTAGGCTATATTACGTTGCACATCGAACGAATTAAAAATGTTTTGGCCTGATTTTAGTATATTTATTTTAAATAGGGAGGAATTAAAAATGATGAAGTATCTGCAACGTCTAGGTCGCTCGTTAATGTTACCTGTTGCCGTATTACCGGCTGCAGCTGTTTTAATGGGGATAGGGTATTGGATTGACTCTGATGGTTGGGGAGCAAATAACCTATTAGCTGCCTTTCTTATTAAATCAGGAGCCGCAATTATCGACAATATACCTATCCTTTTTGCAGTAGGTATCCCAATTGGTATGGCTAGAAATAAAGATGGGTCCGCAGCACATGGTGCATCTGCACTTAGCGGGCTTGTGGCGTTTTTAGTTGTAACTACATTACTTTCAACAGAGACAGTTGCTTTATTCCAAAACACAGATCCTGAAAATGTTAATGCGGCATTCGGTCAGATTAGTAACGCATTTATTGGAATTTTATCTGGTATTATTGCTTCACATATGTACAATCGTTTTCATCATGTTCAATTGCCTGATGCTTTAGCATTCTTTAGTGGGAAACGACTTGTTCCTATTATGACATCTGTCATGATGCTTATCACTTCAGGAATTTTATATTTCGTATGGCCATTTGTCTATTCTGTTCTTGTAAACTTTGGAGAATCTATTAGTGGATTAGGTGCTGCTGGAGCAGGACTGTATGGTTTCTTCAACCGTTTACTTATTCCGACAGGACTTCATCATGCATTAAACTCGGTATTTTGGTTTGATGTTGCTGGAATAAGTGATATTAATAAATTCTGGTCTGGTGAGGGTGTTAAAGGTGTAACCGGGATGTATCAAGCAGGATTTTTCCCAATTATGATGTTCGGTTTACCAGCAGCCGCTTTGGCGATGTATCATACGGCCAAAACAAAACGTAAAAAACAAGTTGCTTCTTTAATGTTAGCAGCTGGGTTTGCTGCCTTTTTCACTGGAGTAACAGAAGCAGTTGAATTTTCATTTATGTTCTTAGCTCCAGCGCTTTATTTTGTCCATGCTATTTTAACAGGGTTATCTTTAGCAATCGCAGCATTCTTTCAATGGACAGCAGGCTTTACATTTAGTGCCGGTCTTGTAGACTTTGTACTCAGTTCACCATTACCATTAGCGAATAAACCGTATATGCTTCTCGTTCAAGGGCTTGTTTTCGCGGTTATTTACTATTTCTTGTTCCGTTTCTTAATTACGAAATTTGACTTGAAAACACCAGGAAGAGAAGAGGTTGAACAATTAGATCCAGATGCACACGGAGAAGCTGAAACAGGAGAAAACCGCTTCAAAAACATGGCCGTTCAAATTTATGAAGGATTAGGTGGCGACGCAAACGTTACCTCTGTTGACTATTGTACAACTCGTCTCCGGGTAGAAGTAAAGGACATGAGTGAAGTTGATGAAGCAAAAATCAAAGCGACTGGTGTTCCAGGCACACATATCGTTGGAAAAAATAGTATCCAAGTGATCGTTGGAACAAATGTACAGTTCGTTGCAGATGAAGTTAATAAACTTCGTAAATGATTTGGGAATAGGTTTGAAAAGGAATGCTCTTTAAACATGAGCATTCCTTTTTTATTAGACAGTTATGAGTGTCTGTGTTGAATCTTTGAATTATATATAACGTGGCTATTTTTCGTGTAATTAAATAATATTTACGCAATCAATGCAACCTAAGTCCAAGCTATTTCTCAGAGTTGTATACCATTACTGCATTCAATGCAACCTAATTCCCGGCAAATCCTTAGAATTATATATCATTGTGTTCAATGTTATCTTACACCTTGCATTTACCCAATGACAATCCGTTTTTGTAATGAATTAATTGTCGATAAGATACTTAAACTTGTTAAGTAACTTGTTTTTGGATTGGTAGGCGAAGGATTATTCTTTAAGCGAATCATGAACTCACCGAAATCGCCTCTACCTTTAATTGTATGGATATTTTTATCAATCTGTGGGTCGGCAATGATTTTTACTTTTGTTTTATCAATCCCCAATCCAGCTAATGATAGGGTAATCGCGACGTTCGCATTTTTTGGGAATTTTTCAATGGCAGACTTAGCATTTCCGGAAAAAACAATTTTTTCATATTCAACTTGCTCTTCTAATAAAGCGTGGGCAGGTTTACGGGTTTCAAGGACAACTTCATTTAATCCGTCCAACACTTTCCCCGCTTGAATCATATCGAGCCCTCCAATTGCTCCTGGAGGTAAATATAATTTCGTACGATTTGTTTTTGTTAAGTTATCCAATTGACCTAGTAAATTCACATCAACAAGTGCCCCTACACTAATTAACAACATATTTTTATTTTTGAGCACGATGGGGGCGTATTGTTGTGCTGTTTTAACATTTGCACATTCTATGACCAAGTCGACATCTGACCGCAAAAATTCTTTAACACTGTAAAAAGATGTAAAATGAAAGGTCTTTGCTAATTTTGGAAGCTCATGTCTAGCTTTTGGCCTCTCATCTAAAACCGCTGTTATTTTACAATCTGGGATGATACCTTTTATATTAATGTTTTCAAGTAGGAATCTACCAATCGTTCCTGTGCCAATTAATCCTAATTTCATTATGGTTGCTCGCTCCTCTCAACATTTAGTCCTATTATATCAATCTTAATCAATTAAGATGATAAAAAAGCTAATTCATTATATAATAAGATTGAAAGTTATAATAATTTAGGAGGGATTAAGATGGTAGAAAAAAGAAAGCCACAAACAAATATTCTCGTCGATTATGAAGAAAAAATGTCACGTGAACAAGCGGCGTCTCTCCTTGAATCCATTGCCGCAAAACTGAAGAATGAAGGTTCTTTTACATTACATGTAGGCGATCAATCTCAATTAGTAGAGCCTTCTGATACGGTTACATTAGAAATTGAATTAGAAGAACGAAATGGAAAATATGAACTAGAATTTGAATTAGAATGGAAAGAAGGACAAGACAGGAAACAAACATTACGTATAGATTAAAAAGAAAAACGCATACGAGGTAATAACGTATGCGTTGTTTTATTTTTAAATAAGCTGCACCATCAAATAAACAAAAACAGTTAGTATGGTAAAAAACATGGCGAACATTGACCACATAATAAGTTGTTCAACCATTTTCTTATTTGAATACTGACTGCGCATCCCTTGCATTGGTGAGATACGCACC
>NZ_DATBTY010000066.1:0-4310 GCF_036516575.1 Cerasibacillus sp. | reverse complement strand
GGTAGTGACCCCTAAAAGTTAGAGTTTTTATTATGCAGCTGTTTGGCTGGTTTGAGTTCGGTATTGTACTGGACTTAAACCGGCCAATTTTACTTTTATCCGTTCATTATTATAGTAATCCATATGCCTTTCTATCTTTTGTTTAAGCTCACGAAAAGATAGTAAATTCTCACCGTAATAAATTTCTTGTTTTAGAATTCCGAAGAAATTTTCCATTGCGGCGTTATCAGCGCAAGTTGCTTTTCTAGACATACTTTGAAAAACTCGATGATTCTTTAAAGTCTTAACCCACTTCTGGTGTTGATAATGCCAACCTTGATCTGAGTGAATTGTCGTTCGGTATTCAGCTTCATTTTTAATCGTTTCTAGTGCTTCATTCAACGGCTTAAGTACGAGATCTAATGTTGGTCTGTTCGAAACGCCGAAAGATATAACTTCACCATTATATAAATCCAAAATAGGGTTTAAATACAATTTTTCATCGTACAAACATTTAAATTCAGTGATATCTGTTACTAGTTTCTGTAGGCGAATTGGCGTGTTAAATCTACGATTTAAACGGTTTTTAGCGACTTTCCCAATCGAACCTTTATAGGAGTTATAACGAGACTTACGAGTGAACTTCACACACTTCAACCCTAATTCGCGCATGATTCGTTGTACTTTCTTGTGATTAATCAAATATCCTTGATTTCTTAATGCTAGATGAATGCGACGATATCCATATTTGCCTTCGTTTTTTTGAAACAGTTCAAGAATAACCTGTTTCACTTCTTGGTCTGGGTCTTCTTTATTTAATTGCTTGACCTGATAGTGATAGGTTGCCTCTGGAATCCCGACTACTAGTAATACATCTCTTAATTTGAACCCTTCTTCTTTGAGTTCGAATGCCATCGCTGCTTGTGCTTTTCTAGGAAGGCGTTCGGGTTCTCCTGAAAAGCTTCTAACTTTTTTAGGTAAGCAATCTCTAAGCGAAGAAGCTCATTTTCACGTTCTAGTTGTTCTTCACGGGACAATTTCTCTTCTTGTTTAACTGATTTCGCTTTTTTCTCTTTAGACATAGGAGGCCGTCCTTTCGATTTAGGTTTAAGCCCTTCTATACCTGCTTTAAGAAAAACCCTATTCCAGTTCACGATTAAAGTTGGATTATTCATCTTAAATTGAATTGCAGTTTCCTGGTAAGAAGCGCCTGTTCTTTTCATAAATTGTAATACATCTAATTTAAATTGAACAGGATAAAACTTCTTAGAATGTTTTCTTCGTAGCCCATCTTCACCAAATGCTTTATACGCTTTAACCCACCTCAAAATCGGAGACATACTTGGCATATTATATTTCTTCGCCAATAACTTATATCCCGCCGAGCCTTCAAGATATTCTTTTACAATTCTCAATTTGAATTCATTACTATATTTAGCCATATAAAAACACCCCAAAAGTTAGTTTTCAACTCTAACTTTTGGGGTGCAGCACCTTGCCAATCGAACATATTTCCATTGTGTTAGATTGGGTTTTTTTCACTACTGTCGCATAAATAAAGTCTGAATTTTCAGTCTATATTTTTCTCAAATTTAGAGAAAAAACGAAAACACTGAAGCGAAGGTAGTAAACATCCATTTTTTTACTATATCCTATGACTTGTGCAACAACGATTGGAAAACCTTTATGGGACGCTCTTTCTTTCAATTCTTCGTAACCAAATATGAGCGGATTTCCATAAAGATGCTTTTAAATAGCGGCTAATTTGTAAGTAACTGCGGTCGCTATTCGTGTTCAACTGAGCTAAAACATTCAGACAGTAGACGATCATCGCTACGTACACTTGGTTGTGTACCGCTTGTTCGCTATGGCCGTAGAACTTTTTGATGTTCAAATGTTGTTTCATCCATTTGAAAAAAAGTTCGATCGCCCAGCGTGACTTGTAGATTTCTGCGATTTCGTCTGCGTCGATGTCGAAACGATCTGTCAGTAAGTGAAGCTCATTTCCTTTTGTATCATGCAATTTGAGTAAGCGAAACACATTTTCAGAGCGGTTTTGTGTCGTTCCAATGACAACCATTTCATCTGATAATACGGATGAATTTTCTGGCAGCGAAAATGGTTCGATCACACGGACAACCGCGTTTTTACGTAAACGTGAAACAAAGAAATAGCCATCATCCGTCATGCGATCAAAGCGCTCATAATCCAAGTAGCCACGGTCGAACACGTACATGCATTCTTTGTCATCTACGAATACTTCTAGTTGCCCTCGATCATGTTCGATGGCGTTTGTCAGTACAGCTTGATCTGGATAGGAGCGTCCCTTTTCCATGAAAATAAGTCGTAGGTGAAGCTTCACACCTGATTTTGTTTTTCGGAACTCTGCCCACTTATGATTGGTTAAATTCAACGGTAACGTACTCGAGTCAATGATTTTCAGTGGTGTTGTTACTTTTCTTCGTAGTTGAAAATTCGTTTTTTGATGAATTTGATTGACTAAATCTAAGTAAATTGTTTGAAAGAATTCAGTTGGGATCGTATTGATTCGTCTTCCCAACTGCGAAAAGCTAATCGACTGCAAACCCGTTGCCTGTTGTAATTCTTCTGAAAAGACAGCGTCGCTTAATGCCCGCAAACTCTCGGTTTCATGAAGTTGTGCGTACAAAAGGAGTTTCATAAATGAAGCCATATACAGCTTCTTGGTATAGTGATTTAATTGATGTATTTTCACTAGGTCGTCAAATAATGGACGATTAATCGGTGAAAACCATTGTTCAAATGATGTTTTTCGTGTAAACTTATCCATGTGATTGTCCTTTATTTTGGATTTGGATAGGTTACTACCACCAAACCATTATAAAGGCTTTTTTTATGAACTTGATAGATTACAGATAATTCAGATTATAGTGCTGCGTTGAATTATTTTAATGCGACGCTAGTGTGTAGTTTTATAAAAAAGATTGATCATTTACAATAAAGTTCGTTCATTTAAAACAAAGTTTGATTAAAATAACCTCTATGGGTATGATGTCCATAAGAGGTTGTTTTTTGTTTTAGAATTAAAAATTAATAAGGAGGAGGGAGTATATGGCTAAAAGAAAACGTTCAATTTCTTATGAGAAAAAATGAAAGAGGGTTACGGACAAGTTATTGAAATCGATTATAAACCATGGATAACTATTCAGGATGTGCTTTCATTGGGAAAGGTTACTCGATTAAAAGGATATAAGATTCCAAGACAATTTGAAAGAATATCGAGAACGTGGAGATAGAGATTATCGCTTAGATGCTAGTCTTACTCTCGAAGAATTCACACAAATTATTATTCATTTAATATTGCACCATAACCAAAAAAATTGATAAATATCCTTTAGAGAAAGAAATGATAGTAGATCAAATTACAGCGACACCAATTAATTTATGGAATTGGGGCATAGCAAATAAAAAAGGAAGGTTACAATCTGTTATGTGGATGGAATAGTTAGTCGAAGTATTGTACCTCCAAAGACAGAAGAGGTAGAGATAACGATTTATCCAAATGAAGTAAGCTATTTTGAAAGTGAATGGACAATTTTTAAAACAGAAGAGACTACTTTATCAAACGGATTTAATTTTAAATATGGAAATCAGTATTGTATATTGCCACTAATTGAGAGTATTCGAAGTATATTAGCACCCAATCGTTTTTTTACTTTATCGTTTGCTAGAGATGAAAAATTCTTTTTTTAATTATTTTATAGAAAGTCAGCGTGACAAACATCTTCATATTGATTTTAATTCTATGTATGAAAAAAGTATACTAAAAAAGATTTTTTATTTCAATTGTTATGGGTAATTACAAACCCTGATATACGTAATTTATATATGAATATTGGCTATACCTTTGTAGATACAGGAAAGCTGAAATTTGAATGGACGATAGATCAACCAATTGTTATCAAGGCTATTATAAAGAGAAGAGAAACTAGCAATTTGATTTTAAGAATTCTCTCCATTGGGAACAAAAAGATTCCTTATGAAAAAATATCTTTTACACATCCAGAATTTGCAGCACAACAGAAAAGTAGCGAATCAAAGAAACGCACATATAAAAATTTGAATCAGTAGATAAACCGTACGAACTTGATAATAAAGATGAAGGCGCTAGCGACAATTTTGATTTAATTCCAATAGATAATCAACACCATGATTATACAGAGAAAAAATCACTAATAATACAAGTAAGCTAAGAGAATCGACTAATGAAGATACACAGCAATTTTTAATCGAAGATACTAATCAACGAACAGTAGCAGATTCTGGAGGAAATAGTTTAACAAGAGGGATAG
>NZ_DATBTY010000065.1:0-7069 GCF_036516575.1 Cerasibacillus sp. | reverse complement strand
CCCTTCCATCGAATGCCAAGATTCGAACACGACATCAATGGCAAGCAGCAAAGCTGTGGCTGATTGAAACTCACAATAAAAATAGTGGTTAAAACATTGTCTGGGAAAAATCGAATTTACACATAAATATGGACTTGACTCTCTCATGACAATAAAACGATACGAGACAACGCATTGGAGCTTCAATACAGCCTCTCATGACAATAAAACGATACGAGACAACGTATTGGAGCTTCAATACAGCCTCTTATGACAATGAAACGATACGAGACAGTGTATTAAAGCGCAAATGTATCCCCTCACGATGAAAACACAAAAAAAGAGGTTGCACATTGAAGCGCCAGTGCAACCTCTTAGACAACGAGACTCTCATCTACTCTTCCTTAACTGTTGGATTTATTTGGTATAGTGAATCTTTTTCTATAATGTAACCATTGCTTTTTAATTCACGTAAGCGACTGCGAATTTTAAATAAAGGAAGACCTACTTCTTCAGTAATTTTCTCAGTCAAAAGCGCCTTATTCTCAATAACGGCTAGGATTTTTTTATCCGTTTCACTAAGTTGTGTATCATTTACACAAGCCATTGATATCGCCTCTTCTTATAAGTCTTTTTTACAGAAGTACCAATCGACACATTCTAGGCTATCATCGTTTACTCTTTCTTCTGCTAATTCTGTTGTTACTGCTGGTGGCACAATGACTTTATCACCTTTTCTCCAGTCAGCTGGTGTGGCGATATGATGTTCATCTGTTGCTTGTAATGCTGTGACTAAGCGAATCATCTCGTCCATGTTCCGTCCCGTTGATAGAGGGTAATAAATAATAGCTCGTACAACTTGGTCTGGATCAATAACGAACACAGCACGTGATGCTTCAGTTGAGCTCTCTTCTGGCATAATCATACCATATTTCTCAGCCACATCTTTGTTTAAGTCCGCGATAACAGGGAATTCAATATCGACACCGAAGTTTTCTTTAATATTGCGTACCCAAGCAATATGTGAGTGGACACTATCGATACTTAAACCTAGTAACTCGGTATTCATTTTACGTAATTCAGGATAAATCTTTTGGAATCCAACAAATTCCGTCGTACATACAGGTGTAAAATCAGCTGGATGCGAGAATAAAATTAACCAGCTTCCTTTATAATCTGATAGTTTAAGCGTACCATGAGTTGTTAAAGCCTCAAATTGCGGGGCCTTTGAGCCAATACGTGGTAATGATCTTACTTCCTTATTTTCTTCTACTAAATTACTTTTCTCTTCCATTTATAACGCCTCCTAATTAATAATCGTTTTAATTTGATTGCAAATCTAGTATATACCCATACCCGTATACAATCAATAAATATGCTCTCAAAAATAATTACCCCATTAGGAGACGAAAAAAACTTCTATTTTTACGTTTGCTTACCTTTCTTTCTCTTGAAGGAACCTACAATCAATACAACAACGGGTAAAAATACAGCAAATAACGCGGCATAAAAAGGCCAGATATTTTCTATTATGCTCCAGTAACTCATATTTGGCATAACCATAATTGACAAAGGAATGACAAGTAAAGCAAGTGGTAACACATAAATACGATAATTTGAAGAATTAAACAGTTGTTGAATACCCATTACTGTTGTAAGGAAGAGAATACAGATCTTGATAAAAATAGAGACAATCCATATGCTAGCAATGATGACCTCAATACGCTGAATCACATTCGCAATATTAATTTCCGCTCCTAATAAATAGGGAACGTATATTTTTGCAGATGAATACTCTACACCGAACACGATAAGTGAATAGATAACTGCTATTGCTACCATCAATCCCCCAATAACAATTCCCCAAAACATAGATTTAGATCGTTTTTCTTTTGGGGTTACAAAAGGAAATAAAATGATTAATGCAAATGCTTCTAAAAAGGGAAATCCAATATTAGGTAATGCTGCACGAACGACTGGTTTCCAACCGTTATTGAAAATAGGTAATAAGTTTTTAAAGTCACTGTTTTTAAGCAATAAAACAGCAGATAATAAAAAGAAGAAGATAGCAATGGGAACGAGAATCTGTCCTGCCCTTGCAATGACCTCTAACCCTTCCTTAACTGCATAAGCTACAACAATGACTAAAAGAATTAATATAACATGTAATGGTGTTTCTGGTAATAAGTGGATAAAAACAAAATCACCAAAGTCACGAAAGGTCATGACTGTTAAATTTAAATGAAATCCGATAATTGTTATGAACCCAACTACCTTACCACCAATCGTTCCAAAAGTTGCTTCTAGAATTTGAATAAATGTGTCATTAGGGAATCGCTGATTAATTTTAAAATACAAGAACAAGGGCAGTAAACCAATGACTAATGCCAATAATGAAGCAATCCACGCATTTTGCTGTGCATGTTTAATAACAATATGTGGAATAAAAATAATGGCACTACCTAATGTGTAAAGAAGTGAAATAATAAAAAATTGACTAGAATCAATTTTTTCTGTTCCCAAAGAAATCATCCTTTATTTTCCAAAAATGAATAAATATTTTTCATTACAGGAATTTTATTGTATACCCATTCAACTGGGACAAAATAATTTACATATAGCTTTTTTTGTTCAATGATATTAAATATAATAAAAAACAGTACGAGCGTTAAATATACTTTTCTTTCTTGTGCATTTATGCGTCGCAGTGTTTTTTTATCAATGTATAGTACAATTCCTGCCATAATCAATGTCATGATGTAAATCATCTCTTATTTTTTTCCTTTCTTAATCGTTTTAAATAGGAATCATCTGTCGTACCTGTGCCTGTAATTTGAACTGCGACATTTACCTTTACCTCTAACTGTCTAAATGTTTCTGACCAGTTGTTTTTGAGTTTTTTCCATGCTTCTGGTTTTTTTCGAAAAAACTCACGGCCAAAACCAAATATATCAACTCCGATGTCTTCTTGTACTTCTTTTATATTATTCGTGTGCATTTCTTCTAAGTAACGAGCAATGATTTTTTCTAATTGGCGAATTTCTTTAGGAGTCGTTGTAAATTGATCGCAATCTAATTCAGTTATCTTTCCAGTTAGTTTTATTTTAATGTTCATTTTTGGACTTGTTTTGAACTCTGGCTTTAGTATTGCTTTAACATCAGTAGACTCTATAGCCCCGTATTGATCTTCTTTACATACAAATTTACTGGCGGCATGTTTTATATTATTTATTATCGTATTGAACGTATCTGCCTGTCCCTCGTTGAGCCATCCTACTAATTGATCACGGTCAAGGACTGCCAAATTTCCAGTTGGAAGCGGTGGTTCAGGAACAGGGGCATCGCTACTTTCCTGATTTGAACTAGTAGTTGATTTTTCAAATAACAGACTCGGTATCACTGGTACAATCCCTTCAGCGGTCGTATTAGAAATAAGTTCTCTAATACCTGTTGCCTTCGCGGGATTATAGTGGCGATTTGAATAGCGTAGTCGATCATATATTTCTTGTGCTGGAGAGACAGCGAAAGGCGTAGCAGTTGCTAGAACATCTCTAGCCGTACTACCTTTAGCGATAAACACATAGAAATCCGTACGAAATTCTTGGTCACGGAAAATTAAATCTAATGCGTCACCGATACCTTCCTTAGCGAAATCTTCACCAAATACTAATATATATAAATGAGCAACATATATTTTCCTTGAAGCGGTTCGCGAAAGTTTACGTATAGCACCTAACACCGTTTTATCTCTTTCTTCATGCAAAATAACCGGAGATCTTGTACCACTGGCGCCACCACCTTTCTGACCAGAAACTTGTTCAGGATTAATGACTTGAGCCGTTACGACAAAATCATCACCATCCTTATCAATACCCAGACCATAAGTAATTGCCATCTCATTTAATTCTCTTCTATTCCAACAGCCCGTTAATAGTAATATGATAAAAACTCCTAACAACAAACGCTTCATACGTATTAGCCCCTCATTGACTTACTTTTTACTTTTTTCTAGTGTTTCCCCTTTTGATGAAAAATATGATTTAATCGTTCTAACAAACGTGTCACGTTGATCTCGCAAGTGAAAAGGCGAAAGTGGAGCCATATAAGAAACACCAAAGGATTTTAAACCACATAGATGAACGACAATAGCGAAAACACCTAGCATTAATCCAAAAAAACCAAAACTTCCAGCGAAAACCATCATAGGAAAACGGAGAAGTCGAATGGAGTTTGCAATACTATAACTTGGTATGACAAAGCTAGCGATGGCTGTAATGGATACAACAATAACCATTGCTGCTGAGACAATTCCAGCTTCAACTGCTGCCTGACCAATTACAATTGCACCGACAACTGATACAGCTTGTCCAACAGCTCTTGGCATTCGTATGCCAGCTTCTCTCAAGATTTCAAAAGTCACTTCCATCATAATGGCTTCAACAAATGCAGGAAAAGGGACTCCCTCTCTTTGGGCAGCCAAGTTAGATAATAATCTTGTTGGAAGCATTTCTTGATGGAAAGTCGTTAAAGCAATATAAATAGACGGGGCTAACAATGTAATAAATAAAGATATAAAACGTAAAAAACGAATGGCACTAGCTAGAAAAAACCTAGAATAATAATCTTCTGCTGTTTGGAAAAATTGCATAAACACAACAGGAGCAATTAATGCAAATGGTGTGCCGTTAACTAAAATAATTACTTTACCTTCTAGTAGTGAGGCCGCTATAATATCTGGCCGTTCCGTATTATCAATTGTCGGGAAAGGAGAAAATTTATCATCTTGAATTAATTCTTCTATTTGATTACTTCCACTAATCCCATCAAGTCGAATCTTATCTATCCTTTTTTCCACTTCTTGTACAACATCATCGTCAGCAACTCCCTTTAAATATAAAATACTTACCTCTGTTTGCGTATATTTACCTAATCGCTTTGATTTAATTTGTAAATCATGACTTCTTATACGCTTACGAATCAATGCTTTATTTGTATTTATACTTTCAGTAAAACTCTCACGAGGACCTCTGACGACTGTTTGTGCTGAGGGCTGTTCGACTTGTCTGCCTTTCCAATCATCAACAGCAATAGACAAAGCCTGTTCTTGCCCTTCAATAAATAATAGAGCTTTCCCCATTAATAAATCATCAAAAAGCGTCGTAAAATCACTTGAAATAGAAATATCACCTGTAATAAGGATGGTGTCTTTTAAATAATCGATATAAGACGTAGAATCCGATTGCTGTGGAATTGATTTTAACGGTTTAATAATTTGTTCAGAAATATAGTCTTGATTTGTAATATCTTGAATAAAAACAAGCAAACCTTCATGTTTATTATCATTTCCAATACCAACTTTGCGAAAAATCATATCCGATTGATCGCCAAAATACTTGTTAATCAATTGTTGTACTTCATCTAAGGATTGAGTCGATTTTAACGTAATCGGATTTGATTGCTGTTGTTTCTGTTGCACACGTCTTCTCCTACGAAAAAAACTCACTTCCGCACCACCAATAAAAGTATTTGTCTTTAGTTTTTGTATTAGCGATAGAGTTATACATCGTTTAAATAAAATAACCCTATAGGTAGAATTTTAATCTTCTACTCTATAGGGTTCGTATGATGTTGAATTAATTATTAACTTTGATGTTTTTCTAAAAACGATAACATATGTTGATATACTTTTATTTCATTTTCCTTCTTTGAAAATCCATGACCTTCATCTTCCAACACAAGATATTCCACTTCACGTTTCTTTTCTCTTAACTTCTCTACAATCTGATCCGATTCTGCTTTCACAACACGTGGATCATTCGCTCCTTGAATGACAAGCATCGGTTTTGTCATTGTATTTAAATACGTATCCGGCGAATCTTTAATGAATCTTTCCTTATCACGCTCTGGATCACCTATCCAACGGTCCATGATTGGTTTCCAATGATCAGGTACAGAGTTCACAAAGCTAAATAAATTCGACGGGCCAAAAATATCGACAACCGCTTTAAAATATTCAGGATGTCGCCCGTGTAAGAGAAGGGCCATATAACCGCCAAAGCTACCACCAATTAAGAACAATTTATCTTTTGAAGTTAAGTTATTAGCAATTAACCATTCAATGCCTGCTACACAGTCACGACGTGGACCGTCACCCCAATCACGTTCGACAAGTTTGACAAATGTTGTTCCATAACCGGTACTTCCACGGAAATTAGGCGCAAAAATGGAATAACCACGATTTAAAAAGCATTGAAACATCGCTCTGAACTGCTTTCTCTCTGCAGCTTGTGGTCCACCATGTGGCCAAAAAATCATATACCCATTGTCATGTTCAGGTTTTGCCCGATAAAGAAGTGCTTCAATTTCCATCTGATCGAAAGATTGATACGTTACAACTTCTGGTTCTACCATATCATCACTTGTTATACCTAATACACGGTTATCGGTTAATTGTTTCCATTCTAATCCATCATTTGATTGAAAAATATTGAACGGTACAGTCGCACTTCTACCTAAAACATACAGGAGACCTGATTTTGTCACTTGTAACTGTTCAATAATATCAATCGGCATACTTAGCTTTTCAACTTTTTCAGTATCAAGTGAGAAGCGATAAAGTTGATCAATGACCCCTTTCTCTGTCACCATGTATAATGTGTTGCTTTCTTTATGCCATTCTAAATAACCGATACTTTCTTCTTTCATTTCATAGACTTTTGAAAATTGTTGCGTATCAATCGAAAATTTCGCCAAATAATGGTAATCACTTTCATAATCAGTGATAAAATAAATCGTATTCTCATCAACAAATATAGGTGAAAGCACAACATGTACCTTTGAAGGGTCTGGCGTTAAATCATAACGTGCGTCGCCAACTTGAACAAATGATGTGATATACGTATTTGCGAACATTTGTGAATAAACAAAAGCGGCTTCTGCTTCCGACACAGCCATTAAATAAGTCGGTGTTGTTTCACCAACGTTAATTATTTTATCGGTATCTTTTTCCAAATCACGTACAACCGTATTAAAATAATTAGGATTATCTTTCGATGTCATATAATAAATGCGTTTCCCATCATTCGTTAAA
>NZ_DATBTY010000064.1:0-59365 GCF_036516575.1 Cerasibacillus sp. | reverse complement strand
GCCTTTTATTTTTTCGAAGTCTAGTGTAAAATTAATTTGAGTCATCATAAATTCCTCCTTGAATGTTTTTTGGGTTATAAACATTGTTCCAGGAATTGTGATGGCTCATTCTCTTTTTACACAATTATATAGACTTAATCGTTCAATGGTATGTAAGTCAGTCCGAGTTACTCCAGTTAGCTCACATTGAAGCGTTCAATGGTATGTAAGTCAGTCCGGGTTGCTCCAGTTAGCTCATATTGAATCCGTCAATGGTATGTACGGCGATAATTTTAGTCGGAGTTAGCTCATATTCGGCTATTCAAAGATACACAAGTCTGCGCTTTATAGCGTAATGATAATACCTATAAAAAGAGACCTCCCTTAAGGAAAAGCAGTGGATTATTACTTTTTAGTGATTGCTAGAATTATTTATGCTAGTTATGTCACAATCTCTTTACGAGTTACCCAAAGTCTGTGGAAAACTATACATAAACCCATCTTTCTGTGTAAAACTCGACCACACTTATCCACAGGCCGTGGATAAGTGTGAGGATAACTCTATACTTTGTAAATTAATCGTAAATAATCTAGATATAGTGGTGTGATATTCACAGGCTTCATATGAACTTGTGCATAACAATAAATGATAGCTTTTTATCAAATATGGCATCGTAGACATTGTTTGCTAGAATATGAAAATGGTATAATGAATGTATATTTTTAGTAGGAGGGTATGTCAATGATGAAAGCGATTCACTCACAAGATGCACCTGCTGCCATTGGACCATATTCACAAGCTATTGAAGCAGGGGACTTTATTTTTGTATCCGGACAATTAGGTGTCGATCCTAGCACAGGAGAAGTAGCTTCAGGAATTGAAGCACAGACAAAACAAGTGTTGGAAAACTTAAAGTCGATTTTAAAAGAAGCTAATACGGACTTATCGAAAGCAATAAAATTTACGATTTACTTATCATCTATGGAAGACTTCGCAACGGTAAATGAAATTTATGGTAGTTATCTAGAGGAGCCATATCCAGCAAGAGTAACGGTAGAAGTTAGCCGTTTGCCGAAAGATGTTTTAGTAGAAATGGATGTTATTGTCTACAATAAATAAAATAGATTATATTCGACAGATTATTACCAGGGAAATAATCTGTCGAATAAACAAAAAAAGAACGAGCTTATTCATATTGAGCAAGTTCTTTTTTTATTTCTTGTCTTATTTTGTCCAAGCACTGTTCTGGTGTGTCGGCAAAGACACGTTTATTATTAACAATCGCGTATGGTCTCACACGACATAATCCACAAAAAGATAAACAATCATGAATGAGTACCGCGACTTCAGGGAATTCCTCTTCAAGAATGGTTTCAATATCTAATGTCATCATCGCATTTCCATTACAGACTTCGACAATAACAATCCCCACGAATATCACTTACTTTCTATGATCTATAGTACAATGTACGCTTCATATTATATTGTCTACAAGTGAAGGTTAATTTACCATAAACAATGGAGGAAATCAATTTGTTAGCTTGGAAATAAAGAAGGTTGTCCAATAAGTTATGCAGACTGACTTATAGGACAACCTTATTGCTTTATGATTGAAGGGCATTTTTTTCGTCATATAAATGACAAGCTACCCAGTGATTTTTCTTATATTCTTTAAATTGTGGTTCAACCTTACGACATACATCCATTGCTAATGGACATCTTGTTCTAAAACGGCAACCACTTGGTGGATTAACTGGACTTGGTAGATCACCTTCTAAAATGATTCTTTCTCTTGTTCGTTCCACCTTAGGATTTGGTAATGGAATAGCACTTAATAATGCTTTTGTATAAGGGTGTAGAGGGTCTTCGTATAACTTGTCACTCGGTGCTATTTCTGCCATTTTACCCAAATACATGACACCAACACGATCACTAATATGTTTCACCATCGATAAATCATGGGCAATAAATAAATAAGTTAGTCCATGATCTTTTTGTAATCGTTTCAATAAGTTAACAACCTGTGCCTGGATGGAAACATCTAAGGCAGAAATCGGTTCATCTGCCACGATAAAATCAGGATTTACAGCTAGAGCCCGGGCAATGCCGATACGCTGACGCTGTCCACCACTAAATTCATGTGGATAACGGTTACCATGCTCGCTATTAAGACCAACTGTTTCTAATAATTCATTAACACGGTTTATTCTTTCTTTATTGTTTTTTGTAAGTTGGTGAATGTCCATACCTTCAGCGATAATATCTTTTACAGTCATTCTTGGGTTAAGTGAAGCATATGGATCTTGAAAAATCATTTGCATGCTACGATTGAATTTCTTTAGCTTTTTTTTAGATTTAATGGCATGAACATCTTCACCACGAAATTTTACTTCGCCCTCTGTTGCTTCATATAAGCGTAAAATTGTTCTCCCAACAGTCGATTTGCCACATCCTGATTCACCAACAAGTCCAAACGTTTCACCTTTATAAATATTAAAAGTAACCCCGTCAACAGCTTTTAAAACGTCTTGACGATTTAGTTTAAAATGTTTTTTTAAATTGTTCACCTCGAGTAATTTTTTCTTAGGATTAGTCATGAACTTTCGTACCTCCTACGACCGCAGTTTCTGGTATATCAACTTTAGGAGCTCGTTCATCTAAAAGCCAGCAAGCGGTTTTTTGTGTATCAGATAACTTCGTGTACTCTGGCATATGATCTTTGCATGCCTTCATTGCATATGGACATCTCGTCACAAAAGGACATCCTTTTGGTGGATTTGCCAAATCAGGTGGTGAACCTGGGATGGCTTGAAGCTCTTCATCTTTATTTTGATCTATTTTCGGCATGGATCCTAGTAAGCCCCATGTATATGGGTGTCGAGGATTGTAGAAAATTTCATCAACAGTACCCGTTTCAACAACTTTTCCACCGTACATGACTGCAACACGATGAGCGGTATTAGCAACAACTCCGAGATCATGTGTAATCATGATGATGGCTGTTCCTGTTTTTTCTTGTAGTTCACGCATTAAATCAAGAATCTGTGCTTGAATGGTCACATCAAGTGCTGTTGTAGGCTCGTCAGCAATGAGTATTTTTGGATTACAAGCTAGAGCTATAGCGATCATCGCTCGCTGTCGCATACCTCCGGAATATTGATGAGGATATTGGTTAATTCGAACATCTGGATTTGGAATTCCAACAAGTTTAAGTAATTCAATCCCACGTTGGTGAGCATCTTTTTTTGACATGTTTTGATGTTTGATAAGACCTTCTGCGATCTGCTTACCAATTGTCATTGTCGGATTTAATGAAGTCATCGGATCCTGGAAAATCATACTTATCTCTTTTCCACGAATATTTTCCATTTGTTTCTCAGACCTTTTTGTCAAATCTTCTCCATTAAAAATGATAGAACCACCGACAAACTTTCCGGGTGGCATAGGTGTTAATTGCATGATTGATTGAGCAGTAACACTTTTTCCTGAACCAGATTCACCTACAATCGCTAATGTTTCTTTTTCATTAAGATGAAAAGTAACCCCTCTGACAGCTTTAACTTCTGCATTATATGTGTCAAACGATATGGAAAGATCGTTAACTTCTAATATTTTTTTCATTTTGGCATCTCTCCCATTACTTCCGTTCTTTTGGATCTAGTGCATCTCTTAATCCATCACCAACAATATTAAATGCCAGCATCGTTAAACAAATAAAAAACGCTGGGAAGAATAACTGGTATGGATAATATTGGAATGACGCTAACGCATCTGAAGACATCGTCCCCCAGCTCGCTTTTGGAGCAGGTACACCTAAGCCGAGATAGCTTAAAAATGCTTCAGTAAAAATAGCTGACGGAATAGTTAATGTCAGTGTGACAATGATTGGTCCCATCGTATTTGGGACTAAATGTTTGAATAATAGTCGGAAATCACTTGCCCCGAGTGACTTTGATGCCATTACATATTCTTCTGAGCGTAATTGCATCACTTGCCCGCGTACAATCCGCGCCATATTAATCCACCCTGTAATCGTCATGGCGATAATCAATGTCCATAATCCCTGTTTCATAACCACCATCAGTAATATGACGACTAGTAGATATGGAACACTGTAAAGGACATCAGCAATTCTCATCATATATTCATCAACTTTTCCACCGAAAAATCCAGCGACAGCACCCCATATAACACCAATAATAAGGTCGATAAGTGATGCCATAAGACCGATAAACAAAGAAATCTTTGCGCCATACCATGTTCTAGCAAAAATATCTCGCCCTAGATTGTCAGTTCCAAACCAATGTTCTGCAGAAGGGGGCTTGTTAGCATTCATTAAATCGTTATCACGATAATTTTGCCCTGAAATAGTTTCGCCAAAAAGAGCCATAAAGGCAAGTAAGATAATAATGACAATACCTGCTAATGCAAGTTTGTTTTTGCGAAAACGTCGCCAAGCATCTTTCCAATAAGAAGTACTTTGACCGGCTATTTTTTCTGCTTCTTTTTGATCAATTTGAATCGGTTCAAAATCGGAGTCACGTAAATGTACTTGAGACATTATTTTCCAGCCTCCTGTGATGTTACTTTAATTCGTGGATCAACAAGACCATAAATGAGATCAACGACTAGTATAGATACTAATAAGAGTACGCTAAAGAAGACAGTTGTACCCATAATAACCGTATAGTCCCTGTTAGTTACACTAACGACAAACTCATTACCTAAACCAGGGATACCGAATATTTTTTCAATAACAAAGCTTCCTGTGAGTACCGACACAACTAAAGGCCCCATATATGAAACGATTGGAAGCATGGCGTTTCGAAGAGCATGCTTATACGTGACAACACGTTCACTTAATCCTTTAGATTTAGCCGTTTTAATATAATCTGCACTCAAAACTTCTAACATACTTGACCGCATCAGTCGTGCAATAAATGCAAGCGGTGTTGTTGCTAATGCAACAGCTGGAAGTATCGTATGTGCAAATGATTCAAATCTAGCAATGGGCAATGCCTGTAATTTAATAGCAAAGATGTATTGCAATATGGTAGCCATGATAAAACTTGGTACCGATATACCGAGGACTGCAATAATCATTGCTGTGTAATCGGCGAATTTATTGTGACGTATAGCAGCAATAACACCGAGCAATACCCCGAATGCTAGAGCAATAAAGATTGCTTCTGCCCCTAATATTAACGAATAAGGTAAACTTCTCTTAATAATATCCGTTACTTCTTGACCGTCATATTTGAATGACGGTCCAAAATCAAACTTGGCTGCTTTAATCAAATAATCAAAGTACTGTTCATGTATTGGATCGTTCAATCCATATGCTTCCATCATTTGTTTTTCAATGGCAGGTGATGTTTTTCTTTCAGATGTAAACGGCCCACCAGGAGCAATTTTCATTAAAATAAATGTAATTGTAATGATAATAAATAAAGAAACGATGATTGACCCTATTTTTTTTAATAGATATCTAGCCAAGTGTTACACCTCCATATATAGTTCAAAATGAATGGACGTAAATATAAATCTATAGTTCTTTCATTTTGTAATATTTAACAAACATGTCCACAAAAGAAAAAGAGGAATGACATTCATCACTCCTTTATTTCTATTAATCTTGTATAACACATGAAATAGAAATAATGATTTACTAAATCAATGGTATTGTTTACTAATTCTATAAGGAGATGATGATCTATGTTGTTATTATGATTTTCTATTTCATGTTGCTATTGTAAGTAGTAAATTAGAAAATACAAGGTATATAGAAATCTATATACCTTGTCATTCCATTTTTTAACATTATTCTTCTGCAATATAACCCCACTTGTACTGAACAACTCCAAGTGGTGACACTTCTACATCTTTAACATAGTCCTTTTTAGTCCAGACGTTAGTATAGAAGTAGACAGGAGCAATTGGTAATTCTTCCATAAAGATATCTTCTGCTTGATGCAGTAACTCTTCACGTGCATCGATATCTGTTTCTGTACGTGATTTCTTGAGTAACTCTTGGTATTCAGCATTTTCCCAATTTGTGTAGTTGTTACCGCCAACTGTTTCAAAAATCTCTAGGAAATTGATCGCATCGTTAAAGTCTGCAATCCATCCCATACGGCCAACTTGGAAGTTACCTGCACCCATAGAATCTAGGTATACGGCCCACTCTTCGTTGTTTAATTCAACCTCAACTCCGAGATTTTCTTTCCACATATCCTGAACAGCCTGTGCAATAGCGCCATGTGCTTCACTCGTGTTATACGACAGCTTAACATTAGGTAAGCTATCTAACCCAAGTTCTTCTAAACCTTTTTCAAGATATTTTTTAGCCTCTTCAACATCGTTATCGTTGAAGTACCCTTGTTCGTTTTTAGCAAAGATGGCTGATGGTACTAATGCCATAGCAGGTTGCTGTTCACCTTGTGTAATGTTGTCAATGATTCCTTGGCGATTAATCGCTAGAGCAAAAGCTTTACGGATATTAACATTATTGAAAGGCTCTTCCTCAACATTAAATGCGTAGTAATAAATACCTGATTGTGGCGCGATGTTTAAAATACCTTCAGATTTATATGCTGGAATAGCTGCTAAAGGAACTGAATCTGTTGGTGATCCGAGCCAATCTAATTCGCCACTATCAAACATTTGTTTAGCTGTGTTTTCGTCATCAATCATATACATATTAATTGTTTCAAAATTAACCGTGTCTGCATCCCAGTAATCTTCATTTTTCTTAAGTACGATTTCATCTTTATGCTTCCATGACTCTAATAAAAATGGACCATTAGTTACATAATCTTCTGATGCTTCTTGAGCCCATTTATCATTGCCATCAACGACCTTGTGATTAACTGGGAAATACGTGTAGAATGCTGTTAATTCTAAAAAGTATGCTGTGGGTTGCTCTAATTCTACAACTAATGTATGGTCATCTTCTACTGTAACACCAATATCATCCAATGATCCGCCATTTTCTTTAGCATCCTGAGCTCCTTTTATAGGATACAGTTGGTATGCATAGTCTGTATCAGCATTATCTGGATCGAGTACCCATTTCCATGCATATTCAAAATCATGAGCTGTTACAGGGTCTCCATTAGACCACTTTGCATCTTCACGGATCTTAAACGTATAGGTCAATTTATCTTCTGATACCTCGTAACTTTCCGCCATTGCTTCTTCAACTTCGTTATCTTGGTTTACACGCATTAATCCCTCGAAAACCTGATTGAGTACAGCTCCAGATGTTGTATCTGTAGCAAGTCCAGGGTGTAGTGAAGGTGGTTCTTCACGGATATTCACATTAAGTGTCTGATCCTCTGCTACTTGACTACTTGTGCCCCCATTTTTTGAGGTACCTTCATCTTTGGATTTCCCCTCGTTGTCACCACCACATGCTGCTAAAAAAATCCCCATGGTTAAAACCAAAGCAAGTAGTAACGATAATTTTCTCCATTTCATATGGATGACCCTCCCACTTTTTGTGTAATTTTTCGACAAACTGAAATATCTTTCAATTCATCGTTGTGACTATTATACAACAATTTTACGTTTTTTCCACTAAAAATTCACTTAATTTGTAAAAATACGAAGTAAGTAGTAAATAAGATAAGTCCATTAAATCCCATGATTATAATGTTTTTGCTCTAATGATATAATTAGAAAAAATATTGGTAAACATATTAATGTATAGCATATTTTTGTATATTTACAGTACTTCTAATACAATCATATGTGTCGTAGATCATAAAATATGCTAAATAAAAAAGCGTTAGACTTTATCTCATGTTGTGCTAAAATAAACGACATATAAAAAAGAGAATGTCTATATATCAAATCATCTGACATATAGACATCCTCATATGATGAAAGTCTTTCTAGCTTTTTAAGAACTCCAGGAATGGGACTTATTATCCGCATATTCATATTTATACCATACCGTTAACGTAGCGATTCCTCCTAAAATCAGTATGCCACTTGTCACAAAAAAGACAGCCTCAAAGCCGAAGAATCCGGCCAACATACCACCAAGGGCAGGTCCTGCCATATTTCCGAAGAATCGTAAGCTCGTATTGTAACCGAGTACCTCACCTTGCATGGCCATTGGTGCTTCTTGGCGAATATAAGCAATTCTAAGTGGTACGATACCACCAAGTGAAATACCAAGTAAAAAGCGTAACAGAATGAGTTGCCACACACTTGTGACAAATGCACCTGGTAAATAGACAAGTCCGGAAATGAATAGGAGAATAATTAATATTTTCATATAACCGATTCGATCACCGAGTTTTCCCCAACGTCGACTCATAAATAAGTTACCGAGTCCAGCAGCTGAGAATGTCATACCAGAAAAAAGAGCAATATGTTGCAGACCATTCAATTCAGCTACATAAAGTGGAAGGATTGGTTGAATGCTAAAGTGAGCAATCTGAACGACGGCAGACATTAACATCACAACAAGTAAAACAGGGTGTCTCACAATATGCAATAAAACTTCCTTAGAAGAATAGGATGCTTTTTCTTTACTACTGACCTTGACTTGCATCTCTTTGATACCGAAAGCAACGATCATTGCTGATAATAGTAGGGCCATAGCTGTCCACTTAAACGTCTCAGCAAAACCAAATGTATCAGCAAAAATACCGCCAATCATAGGTCCCAATAAAGCGCCGGTAATACTACCGGTTTGTAATGTGCCAAGTACCCGTCCGGCAATTTCTTGTGGTGTCTGGACCGCAATCAATGCTTGTGACATCGAAACGAACCCAGTAAAGACTCCCATGATAAACCTTAGAATAAACAGTTGCCAAACGTTTGTGGCATATCCCATAAGAAATACAGTCAGGCTCATACCGAGGGCAAAAAGGACGAGGATTGTCTTCCGACCATGTTTATCGCCAAATCTTCCCCAAATGGGTGAAAAGATAAAGGCGGTAACAAATGTAATACCAAAAATCCACCCTGACCAATTTTGTACATAGCTCGTGGAAAAGTCCCCAAGAGAATTGACGTACAAAGAAATGAAGGGGAGAACCATAGTCATACTCCCTGAGACAAAGAAATTCGCAATCCACATGATTACCAAGTTACGATTAACATCTCGTATTGGATAATTAATAAATATACACACTTCTTTCCGTAAATATTTCGTTATTCTAAATATCTATTATAGATGAAGAGAATAGAAAATAAAGTTATCTGCTTACTAATATAATGAGTAATCATTTGGTGAAACGAATGGCAAGCGTTAAAATGGATATGTTAGTAAAAAGAATATAGCTAAAAAATACCAACCCATATATACATATTAATAGGAAGAAAGTTGTGCAAGACAGGAGTGAGAAGTATGGGAGAAGAGCAGAAAGCAATCACATCACAAACATGGGCGATTACATTATTTACGATTGCGGTTTTTATGTCGGGATTGGATAACGGAATCATTAGCACAGCATTGACAACAATTAGTGATTCTTTCCATGTGTCGCCATCCTGGGGTGCATGGTCAGTTACCATTTATACATTTGGAATTGCCATTAGCGTTCCGATTATTGGTAAATTGTCAGATCAGTATGGAAGAAAGCGATTATTTTTAACTGAAATTACGTTGTTTGGAATCGGGTCTTTATTAGTCGCATTAAGCCCTAATTTCACCTTTTTATTATTGTCTCGTTTCATTCAAGCGATTGGTGGCGGTGGTATTTTCGTTATTGGAACCTCTTATATTCTCGCCACCTTACCAAAAGAAAAGCAGGGAAAAGTACTTGGTATCTTTGGTGGTATGCACGGTCTCTCGGCCGTTATTGGTCCCAATTTAGGAGCGGTTATCCTACAGCTCACAGGTAAATGGCAATGGATGTTTTTAATTAATATACCGATTGTTATCTTCCTAATTGTCTTCGGATACATTAAAATACAAGAAACAAAATCTACACAAGCAGGAAGATTAGATATCATTGGGTCAATTTTATTAGGCGCTGGGATATTAGCTATTATGTTTGGTTTAACGAATATTGAAAGTGAGCTAAGTGTATGGCCATATCTTGTACTAGGAACAATTCTTTTTATTTTATTGATTCGTTACGAAAAATACATTGAACAAAAAGGCAACGAACCAATCATTCCAACATCCCTTCTGAAAAGCCAATTATTTCGCATCACTTTATTTATTGGGTTATTATCAGGTGGTTTTTTAGCAGGAATTATTTTTATCCCAGCGTACGTACAACAAGTATTACAAGTACCTGTAGAACAAGCTGGTTACTGGTTAACCCCGATGGCACTTGCATCAGGAATTGGTGCAGGGCTTGGTGGAGTGTTAACAGATAAAATTGGCGCTCGACAAACACTTATTATAGCCGGAGTGATTGGGTTAACCGGATTCGTTTCATTTCCTATCTGGGTGAGTGGATTTATTTCTTATTTAATAGCGAGTGTATTTGCTGGGATAGGGTTAGGATTTTTGTTAGGAGCGCCTTTAAATGTTTTAGTTGGGGAGAGCGCCGGACAAGCTAATAAAGGAACAGCAATAGGGACACTATCTCTCGTTCGCCAAATCGGACTTACTCTATTTCCTACATTATATGCTGGATTATTAACTAAGGCTTACATCCGATTAGAGCATGTATTAGAGACTAGCTACTCAGGGAAACTTCAACTGTCTGATGTAGGTACTGAAAACTATAGCCTTTTAATCGAACAAGTTGAGCAGCTTATAGATCCGCATTTGAAATCGGAAATATTAGCGACAATATCTAGAACACTTGAGTTAGGATTTTCTAGTATGTTTATGGTTGCCGCCTGTTTAGCATTTATTACTATCTTCATCGGTATTTATTTAACACGAAAAAACGTCTAATATGTCGGTTAATATGATTAAAAAGAATATATATAACTGAAAATACTATCTAATTCTTGTTTTAATTTAACACAAGATTAGATAGTTTTTTTCTTGCAATATAGTAGAAAGTGTCGTTAAATAGATAAAGAATGCGTTTTCATAAATATAGTTTTTAGTTCAATAAAAAAGCCCTAGTTTATATGATGTTTATAAAAAACGGTGATTTAACAATGTTTAGACAAATCAACAAATGGTAAAGTGTTGGAAAATAAGAAATAGAACGTCTTAATTTATTTGTAATATAAATTTAAAAAACTAGTGCAATTTTTTGAAAGTCATAGTATAATGGACAGCATAACAATTATAAAGGTTGAATTGACAGAATATTTAACATGATATGCGTAGGAAATAAGAAAAGTGGCATACGTTGCGCTATATTTTAAATAAGCTATGTAGTGTAAATTATTTGTAGATTCATAAAATAGAGTTTTTTGTCAGTAATCTGAGGGGGGAACTGGAAAGTGAGTCAAGCATTGCTAGAAATTAAAAACTTAAAAACGTCGTTCCGCATTAAAGATGATTATTACGCTGCGGTTGATGACGTTTCTCTAAATGTTAATAAAAATGAAGTGCTTGCTATCGTTGGTGAGTCTGGTTGTGGAAAGAGTGCGTTAGCCTTCTCTATTATGGGGTTACATAACCGAGCGAAAATAGAGGGGAATATTTTGTTTAAAGGTCAGGACCTCGCCAATGCCTCACCTTCAGAATGGAGTAAAATTCGTGGTAAAGAGATGGGTATGATTTTCCAAGATCCATTAACTGCATTAAATCCGTTAATGATTATTGGTGAACAAATTGGTGAAACGATATTACTTCATAATAAAAGTGTATCTAAAGAACAGCGAAAACTTAGAGTTGTAGAATTACTTAAAAAAGTTGGTATCCCACATCCGGAAAGGGTCTATGAACAATTTCCACATGAATTATCAGGTGGAATGAGACAGCGGGTCGTTATTGCGATGGCCATTGCCAATCAACCAGAACTTTTGATTGCAGATGAACCGACAACTGCTCTTGATGTGACGATCCAATCACAGATTCTTGATTTAATGAAACAATTGAAGGAAGACATGGACGCGGGGATTATCATGATTACACACGACCTTGGGGTTGTTGCCGAGATGGCAGATCGTGTTGCCGTTATGTATGCTGGACAAATTGTTGAAATTGCTGATGTGTATACGTTATTCGAAAATCCGCAACATCCGTATACACGTTCATTATTAAATTCAGTACCAAACAATAAAGAGGCATCATCGAAATTGCACGTTATTCAAGGGATTGTTCCATCATTGCAATATTTACCCCGAAAAGGGTGCCGTTTCAGTGCACGTATTCCGTGGATTGATCAATCGGCACATGAAGAAAATCCCGAATTACATGAGGTTGAATCGGGACACTTTGTACGCTGCTCGTGCTACAAACACTTTCATTTCCCTGAAGAAGAAGTGCAATAAGGAGGAAAAGTCGAGATGTCAATTCTAAAAGTGGAAGATTTAAAGGTCCATTTCCCTATAAAAGGTGGAATATTTGGAAGAACGGTCGATCATGTCAAAGCGGTGGATGGTGTATCATTTTCCATCGAAAAAGGGATGACATATGGTCTTGTAGGTGAATCAGGTTCGGGAAAAACAACGACAGGTCGTGCCATTATCGGATTGAATAAAATTACTTCAGGAAATGTATTCTTTGAAGGGAAAAATATTTCATCCTATAGAAAGGCGAAAGCAGATTATTATCAAGATGTTCAAATGATTTTTCAGGATCCTTATTCATCACTTAATCCGAGAAAGCGTGTTCTGGACATCGTGGCAGAACCTTTACGAAACTTTGAAAAATTGTCACGTCAAGAAGAAAAGAAACGTGTTCAAGAATTATTAGAATTGGTCGGATTAAGTCCTGAAAGTATTTTGAAATATCCTCACCAATTCTCAGGTGGTCAAAGGCAGCGGATTGGAATTGCCCGTGCCATTGCATTAAAACCGAAATTAATTATTGCTGATGAGCCGGTCTCCGCATTAGATGTATCGGTACAAGCACAAGTTCTAAACTTTATGCAAGAAATTCAAAAGGAACTCGATTTAACGTATTTGTTTATCAGCCATGATTTAGGTGTTATCCGACATATGTGTAATCGGATTGGAATCATGTATAAAGGACGGTATGTTGAAGAAGGAATGACAGAAGATATCTTTCATAATCCACAACATATTTATACGAAGCGCCTTGTAGCTGCTATTCCAGATATTGATCCTAAAAAACGTGATGAACATGCTAAATTTAGGCAAGAAGTCAAGATAGAATATGAGCAATCATTCAATGACTACTTTGATGAAAATGGCTTAGCATATGATTTACAATCCATTTCTGATACACATTTAGTAGCTTTGCCTAAGAAAGGTTGATAGTTTATGTGGAAATTTACGGTACGTCGAATATTAATTATGATTCCTCAAGTCATCTTGCTAAGTGTTTTGATATTTATGATGGCAAAGATGATGCCAGGAGATGCACTTTCAGGATTAATTGATCCAAATATTGATCCAGCAACAATTGAAGAACAAAGAGAAAAGCTAGGTTTAAATGATCCGTGGCATATCCAATATGCTAACTGGGTAAAGGATTTATTTCAGGGCGATTTAGGTATATCTTTTCGCTATAAGATGCCAGTGACAGAACTCATTGGTCAACGCCTTGCAAATACAGTTTGGCTGTCCATATTAACGCTCGTGTTAATTTACGCCATATCCATACCTTTAGGATTAATTAGTGGTCGTTACAATGATACATGGTTAGATCGAGCAATCACAGGCTACACATATATCGGCTTTGCGACACCGCTATTTATTTTTGCACTTGTCATGTTATGGTTTTTCGGTTTTACATTAGGTTGGTTCCCTACAGGTGGAAGTGTTCAGCCTGGGGTAGAATCAGGAACGTTTGAATATATCATGAACCGAATCTATCATATGTTTTTACCTGCCCTATCAATGGCGCTTATTACGACTGTCAGCACAGTCCAATATTTACGAAATGAAATCATTGATACGAAACAGAAGGACTTTATCTTAACCGCTCGAGCAAAAGGAGCATCTGAATCTCGGGTGTATAACCGTCATATTTTACGGAACTCTCTATTACCAATCGCGGCATTTTTCGGTTACGAGATTACAGGATTAATTGGTGGTACAGTATTCGTTGAAAGTATTTTCAGTTATCCGGGAATGGGCCAACTCTTTTTAGAATCGATTGTGCAACGTGATTATAGTGTGGCGACATCACTCACGTTATTGTTTGGTATTGCAACGATTTTAGGGGCATTATTATCAGATATTATTTTAAGCCTGGTGGACCCACGAATTCGAATTAAATAGAACGAAAGTGTATAAGGTAGGTGAACATAGATGAAAAAAGATGATACAACAATGACAGAAACAATAGAACAACCAGATGAACAAGTAAAGAGTGAGAGTCCAACAGGTTTAAAGATTCTTTGGCGCGAAATTGTCCGTGACAAAGTCGCCCTTATTTCACTCATTTTTATCGTCTTAATTACAACAATTGTATTTGGAGTATCGTTAATTTTAGATCAGGATCAAATTGTAACAGTTGATTTACTTTCCATTCATCAACCACCTTCAGATGAATTTATACTCGGAACGGATTATGGTGGCCGTGATGTGTTCGGTCAATTAATTATCGGTACGAGAAACTCACTAGCGATTGGATTCTTAGTGACGTTGATGACAGGTGTATTTGGAATTATTTACGGTCTAACAGCAGGATATTTTGGTGGTCAAGTTGATAACATTTTAATGCGTATCCTTGACTTTATGATGGTCTTACCATTCTTAATGATCGTTATCGTATTCGTTGCGTTAGTGCCAAAATACAGTGTCTGGACATTCTCTTTAATTATGACGGCATTCTTATGGATGGGGATTGCTAGGCTCATTCGCTCGAAAACATTGGCGGAAAAAGAGCTTGATTATGTCCAAGCATCAAAAACACTTGGATCATCCAACTTGAAAATTATGTTTACACAAGTCTTACCTAATTTAAGTTCAATTATTATTGTTAATATGACTTTGAATTTAGCTGCGAATATAGGATTGGAATCTGGTCTCTCTTTCTTAGGTTTCGGTTTTCCAGAGAGTACACCAAGTTTAGGAACCTTACTAAGCTATGCGACAAATCCACAAACATTACAGTATAGATGGTGGATTTGGGTACCAGCAGCACTGTTAATTTTATTCTTAATGTTAAGTGTTAATAACGTCGGTCAAGCATTAAAACGCGCAACAGACGCAAGACAGCGAAGAGGATAAGAATCAAAGAGGGCCAATATTGGCCTTCGCTTATACGCATTAATTTCTGAATATGAGCTGATTTTTGAATGTTGCACAGTTATTTACAAATAATTAATATGTCGATGAATGTAGTTGCCATTCGCTACAGGAGACCTTAAATAGAATGGATTGACTCTGATACCACCACCCTAACTCATTTTAGTGGTGTGTATATATACAAAGCGGGTAACCGTAAAAATCATATAAATAGGAGGAAAACAACATGAGTAACAAACGTTTTGGTAAAGTGCTCTTAGCACTAATGTTCGTTCTTGTACTGGCTCTTGCTGCCTGTGGTAAAGGCGGGGACGATGCAGACAAAAAAGGCTCTGATAAAGCCAAAGAAGAAACGAAAACAGAAGATGGTCTATATTCAATCGATGACTTCTCTAAAGATGCATCGAATGATGGGGAACCAATTGATGGTGGAGAACTTACTTTTGGTCTTGTAACAGATTCTCCATTTGCAGGAACGCTAAATTTTAACTTCTATTCAGATGCAATTGATAATGAAGTTATTAAATGGATGGATGAATCATTACTTGACATGGATGAAAGTTACAACTACACACAAGATGGTGCAGCAACATTTGAAGTAAGTGAAGATAACAAAACATTCACATTTACAATTCGTGATGAAGTAAAATGGCAAGACGGTGAACCGGTAAAAGCAGAAGACTGGGCATTTGCACACGAAGTCATTGCACATAATGATTATGATGGTCCTCGTTTTGATTCAACATTAAGAAATATTGAAGGTATTGTAGAATATCACGATGGAGAAGCAGATACGATTTCTGGTATTGAAGTCTTAAATGATAAACAATTAAAAATTACGTATAAAGAAGCTACACCATCACTATTATCAGGTGGAATTTGGCCTTATGCACTTCCTAAGCATATTTTCAAGGATATTCCAGTAAAAGATATGTCATCATCAGATGCAGTGCGTAAGAATCCAATTGGTATGGGACCTTTCAAAGTTGAAAAAATCGTACCAGGTGAGTCTGTCGTATATACAAAATTTGAAGATTACTGGAGAGGCGAGCCAAATCTAGACAAAGTAACACTTAAAGTTGTTGGTCCACAAGTTGTTGTGAACGAATTAGAAAATGGTTCAATCGACATGGCAGATAAATTCCCAACAGACCAATATCCAGATAATGCAGATATGAAAAACGTCGAGTTCTTGGGCGATGTTGATATGGCTTACACATATATTGGTTTCAAACTAGGAACATGGGATAAAGAAAAGAAACAAGTTAAACCAGATCCAAACGCTAAAATGGCTGATGTCAACTTAAGAAAAGCAATGTGGCATGCAGTTGATAACGATGCAGTAGGTAACAAGTTCTATCACGGCTTACGTTGGAATGCGACAACATTAATTCCACCGTCACATCCAACATATCATGATGAAACAATTGAAGCGCCAACATACGATCCCGATAAAGCAAATAAAATCTTAGATGAAGCAGGCTATACAGAAAGAGACGAAGATGGATTCCGTAAAACGCCAGACGGTGAAGAATTAGTTATTAACTTCGCTTCAATGGCTGGTGGCGACACAGCTGAACCGTTAGCACAATACTATATCCAAGCATGGAAAGAAATTGGCTTAAATGTCCAATTACTAGACGGACGTCTTCAAGAGTTCCAAACGTTCTATGAGCGTGTTGGTAGCGAAGGTGATGACGATCCAAAAGTTGATATTTTCCAAGGTGCATGGGGTGTAGCAAGTGATGTTGACCCATCAGGTTTATATGGTCCAGAAGCGCTCTATAACTTCCCACGTTACCATAGTGAAAAGAATGATGAGCTTCTAACTAAAGGTTTGTCAGAAGATGCATTTGATGCAGAATTCCGTCAAGAAGCTTATAAAGAGTGGCAAGAATTTATGGTTGAAGAAATTCCAGTATTCCCAACACTTTACCGTGCGAAGTTAGTACCTGTTAATAAACGTGTGACTAACTATTCAATTGATAAAGGAACAGATTTAAGACTTTACCAAATCGGTGTTACAGAAGAGGAACCGGTGAAGTAATGTGGTGAAAGAAAGGCCCTTGAATGAGGGCCTTTTTTTGTTTATCTGTCTTTCTTTATATAGTTCGACCTAAATCTGGTGAACGGAAAGAGAGATTACCACGCGTTGAGTCGTTAATCCGACCTAACCTGTTGAACGGTCAGATAGATTACATCCAGTTATGACAGAATCATATAAAAAATCAAACAACCGTCATATCACTACACCTATATTACAAATCTAGCATCTTTGTTATATTTTCTTCTAATTCTGGTAACCCTTGTAATAGACTCTTAAAAGTCTTGTAAACGCATAGGTGTGTTATCTATGTTAAGCTTACCTATGTCAAACTCAAGGAGGGACTACAATGAAGAAAATATTTGCATCCATGTCAATGGGGCTATTACTTGTAGGAGCAAGTCTATCTACAGCATCAGCAGCAGAGAATTATCCCGTACAACCAGGAGATAATCTATGGACAATTGCTAATCAATTCGAAACCACAGTCGATCAATTAATAGAGATGAACAACTTGGAAACAACCATCATTCAACCAGAACAAAAATTAGTTGTTCAAGAAACATATTCAGTAAAGAAAGATGATACATTATATGGGATAGCAAAAGCTCACCATGTAACGGTTGATGAGTTGAAGAAATGGAATGATTTAGACACAGATCTCATTTTAGTTGGCCAAAAGCTGTACATTAACAGCGAAGGTCATGAGATTGAAAACGAAATCGTTTCAACAACGACACAGCCAAAACAACAACCTAAACAACAACCTAAACAAGTAAAGGAAACAACGTCTAAAAAGGAAGAAAAAAATGAGAGTCAGCCAGAAGGAAAAACATTAACTGTCACGGCAACTGCATATACAGCACAATGTGACGGTTGTTCAGGAATTACGGCAACAGGCATTAATTTAAATAATGACCGTAATAAAAAAGTTATCGCTGTTGATCCAAATATTATACCACTTGGTTCACGTGTCCATGTTGAAGGATATGGTTACGCTATAGCTGGTGATACAGGTGGAGCTATAAAAGGAAATAAAATTGATATTCATGTACCAACAAAACAAGACGCCAAACAATGGGGTGTAAGAACAGTAAAAGTTACAGTGCTTGGAAAGTAAATATGGATAAAAATAAGATAGACGGGGAAGCATCTTAAAAGATGCTTCCTTTTTATCTTCGTACTAAACTCGCTAGAAGCTTCGAAATATGTGCGACGAAAGGTTTAGATGGAGTAAAAGCTTCACCTAAACCAAGTCTACTTTATATAGATTGTTTTTTTCAGGTAAACATTTTATCGTTAATATGTTAAACTATAGATGAATTAAGGGTTATTGATTAATTGTGTGCATTTGGAGTGTACAATTGTGTTTAAAACGCTTACAATTTAAAGGAGGAATAAGTGATGTCAAGTAAAACATTAGATACATTTTTAAGTAATAGCATCGCTGATTTGAAAGAACGAGGGATGTATAATGAAATTGATCCTGTAGAGGGAGCAAATGGACCAACCATTCAAATAGATGGTAAATCTCTCATTAACCTTTCTTCTAATAATTATTTAGGATTAGCAACAGACGAACGTCTAAGGAAAGTTGCGAAGGAAGCGGTGGATACACACGGCGTCGGAGCTGGTGCTGTTAGAACGATTAATGGAACATTAGATCTTCATGTGGCATTAGAAAAGAAAATAGCCGAGTTTAAAGGAACGGAAGCAGCAATTTCGTACCAATCCGGTTTTAATTGTAATATGGCAGCTATTTCTGCTGTCATGAACAAGGAAGACGCCATTTTATCCGACGAATTAAATCATGCATCGATTATTGATGGTTGCCGTCTATCCCGTGCAAAAATCATTCGCTATAACCATTCAGATATGGATGATCTAAGAAAGAAAGCCCAAGCAGCTGTCCAATCTGGTCAATATAAGAAAATCATGATTATTACTGATGGCGTTTTTTCAATGGATGGGGATATTGCTAAGCTCCCAGAAATCGTTGAAATTGCTGAGGAATTTGATTTAATCACCTACGTAGATGATGCACATGGTTCAGGTGTACTTGGTAAAGGAGCAGGGACAGTCAAACATTTTGGTTTACAAGATAAAGTTGATTTACAAATGGGAACACTTTCTAAAGCGATTGGTGTCATCGGTGGCTATGTCGCCGGAAAGCAAAATCTTATCGATTGGCTTAAGGTAAGCTCACGTCCATTTTTATTTTCAACAGCCGTTTCACCTGCTGATGCAGCTGCTAGTCGTAAAGCGATTGAATTATTAATGGAAAGTACAGAGCTACATGACAAACTATGGGAAAATGGAAATTATTTAAAAGCAGGACTGAAGAAATTAGGTTTTGATATCGGTGAAAGTGAAACACCAATCACACCTTGTATTATTGGTGACGAAAAGAAAGCTCAAGCATTTAGTAAACGTCTATTTGAAGAAGGCGTTTATGCGAAATCAATCGTGTTCCCAACTGTTCCAAGAGGTACAGCTCGGGTTAGAAATATGCCAACAGCAGCTCATACGAAAGAGATGCTAGACGATGCCCTAAAAATTTATGAAAAAATCGGTAAAGAAATGGATATTATTTAAGACTGTTTATAAGGGCAATCCGAGTAAAGAGAGGTTTTCGGAATGAAAAGAATTTTAGTAACCGGTGCATTTGGTCAAATCGGTTCAGAGTTAATTAGTAAATTAAGCGATATTTATGGTCAAGAAAATGTGATTGCAACAGATATAAAAGCAGGGGACTATGCTGGGCCATTTGAAAAAGTTGATGTTACAGATGGTGAGCGTCTGTTCGAAGTTGCCAAACAGTACCAAGTTGATACAATTATGCACTTAGCAGCCTTATTGTCAGCGACTGCAGAAAAAATGCCAAAACGTGCCTGGGATATTAATATGGGCGGTTTAATTAATGCGTTAGAAGTAGCTAAAGAACTTGAATTGCAGTTTTTTACACCGAGTTCGATTGGTGCATTTGGTCCAACAACACCGAAAGATCAAACACCACAAGATACAATCCAACGTCCAACAACGATGTATGGGGTCAATAAAGTATCTGGAGAGTTATTATGTGATTATTATTACCATCGTTTTGGAGTCGATACACGCGGAGTTCGTTTTCCTGGATTAATTTCTTATGTCACGCCACCCGGTGGAGGAACAACCGATTATGCGGTAGAAATTTACTATGAAGCGGTGAAAAATAATAACTATACATCTTATATTAAAGAGGGTACGTATATGGATATGATGTACATGCCAGATGCGTTAACAGCTATTATTCAGCTTATGGAAGCAAACCCTGATAAGTTAAAACACCGTAACGCTTTTAATATTTCTGCCATTTCTGCAGCTCCAGAGCATTTTGCAAAAGCGATTCAAGTCCATATGCCAGAATTTAAACTCGATTATCATGTTGATCCCGTACGTCAACAAATCGCTGATAGTTGGCCAAACTCTATTGATTCCTCAGCTGCTGCGGAAGAATGGGGATTTAAGGCACAGTACGATTTAGATAGTATGACAAAAGACATGCTAGAAAAAATAGCAGCGAAATTCAAATAAAATGAAAGAAGCTGGGACAAAACCCTTTTAAAATGAATAAGCCGCATGAAATCAACGTTAATAAATCCGATTTCATGCGGTTGAATTTTTGATTTAATCTATGACTTTCTTCATTGATACAATACTGCAATCTGCTGCTGTAAAGCTTCGTCTTGAATGTATTCATTATAGGTCATTTCTTTATCAATTATGCCTTGAGGTGTTATTTCGATTAAGCGATTTGCTGTTGTTTCCACAAATTGATGGTCATGTGATGTAAACAACATTGCCCCTTTAAATTTAATGAGACCTTCGTTTAACGCCGTAATGGACTCCAAATCTAAATGGTTTGTAGGTTCATCAAGAATGAGAATATTTGCATTTGATAACATCATTTTTGAAAGCATGCAACGTACTTTTTCACCACCAGATAAGACGTCGGCTTTCTTTAGTGCCTCTTCCCCAGAAAAGAGCATTCTGCCTAAAAATCCACGTAAGAATGTTTCTGTTTCATCTTCTGGTGAAAACTGTCGAAGCCAATCGACTAATGTCAAATCACTATTGTCAAAATACGCACTATGATCTTTTGGAAAATATGATAAGGATGTTGTTACACCCCATTCGTATGTTCCTGAATCGGGTTCAAGTTCCCCTGTCAGTATTTTAAATAACGTTGTTTTTGCGATTTCATCAGGCCCGATAAAGGCGATTTTGTCATCACGTTTCATTGTGAAAGTTAAATTGTTGAGAACTTTCCTACCGTCAATTGTTTTTGTTAAACCTTCAACACGTAACACATCTTTACCAATTTCTCGTTCAGGGGTAAAAGCGATATACGGATAACGCCTTGATGAAGGTTTGATATCATCAAGCGTAATATTTTCTAACAGTTTTTTACGAGATGTAGCTTGTCGTGACTTTGAAGCATTAGCACTAAAGCGTGCAATAAAGGCTTGAAGTTGTTTAATCTTTTCCTCTTTCTTTTTATTTTGTTCTTGGGCCATCTGCTGAGCTAGCTGACTTGATTCATACCAAAAGTCGTAATTACCAACAAATATTTCAATCTTACCATAATCAACATCTGCAATATGAGTACATACTTTATTAAGAAAATGCCGGTCATGGGAAACAACGATAACGGTGTTTTCGAATTGAATTAAAAACTCTTCTAACCATTGGATCGCTTGAATGTCTAATCCGTTTGTCGGCTCATCTAGTAATAAAATATCCGGATTGCCAAAAAGGGCTTGTGCTAACAACACTTTAACCTTCTCAGACTCTGTCAATTCTGCCATGTTTTTATCATGTAATGGTTCATCAATTCCAAGTCCTTTAAGAAGAATCGCGGCATCAGATTCGGCTTCCCAGCCATTCATCTCAGCAAATTCACCTTCCAATTCAGCTGCACGCATCCCATCCACTTCGGAAAAATCCGCTTTCATATAGATGGCATTTTTTTCTTGCATCACGGCATATAATTTTTCATGCCCCATTAATACGACTTCAAGCACCTGTACATCCTCATATGCAAAGTGGTCTTGTTTTAAAACAGCTAAGCGAAAATTAGGCGGCATGGATACATTGCCTGTTTGTGGCTCGATTTCACCAGATAATATTTTCAAGAATGTTGATTTTCCGGCTCCATTGGCTCCAATAACCCCGTAACAATGTCCTGGTGTAAATTTTAAGTTGACATCCTCAAACAATTTCTTATCACCATATCGTAAACTGACCTGATTTACTGTAATCATATTTGTTTTCCTCCAACATATAAAATAAAATAATAATAAGGTAAGCTTAACGGATAAGATAACCATTCGTCAATGATGTTTCGTTTTAGTTAACACTGAAATTGTTTAGAAAAAGGGGTATAATAAAAAGCCAAAGATATTCCGCAGCACGGTTACCGAGCGTATTTTAGGGAAAATGAAACCTTTTTCCTACTTAAAACGTATCATCACATAGAAGCCGGGGGGAAATTTCTATGCATGAACGAACGATTTACATCCTATTCATGGATACAGGGACATATCTATCCCGATTAATCCATTTATATACAAAACAACCATTAAACCATGTATCGATTGCCTTTGATAAAAATCTAAAAGAGGTATACAGTTTTGGACGAAAGAAGCCACGCAACCCTTTTAGTGGAGGATTCGTTCGAGAAGATATTCGTAGTAAATATTTAAGAAATGCTCGTTGTGCTCTTTATACATTTCGTCTTACGGAAACAGAATATCAGCAGATTCATCAACTCGTTCAACAGTTTGTAAGAAACAAGGATCAATACCGCTATAACTTTCTTGGACTGCTGGGATTTTTATTTCGAATTAAGATTAAACGTAAGCGGGCGTTTTTTTGTTCACAGTTTGTTGCAACACTTTTATGCTATAGTCAATCTTTTGAACTATCAAAACCAACCTGTTTTACAAAACCTGAAGATATTCGTAGTCAAAAGGGTATGACATTAGTCTATCAAGGTGTTTTAGGAGAATACGATAGGCAGCCACTAATGCCTAATGAAGAGCAAGTTCATATGAAGAAAACTTCCCTCATGTTTTTATTAAGAAATAAAGTAAGAGAAATGGTAATGAGATAGAGAGAGGTGGTGTCATAATGAAAACGGGAAATAGCTATCGATTATTAAAGCTAAAAGATATCTTATTTTCGGAAACAGATAAGAATAATCAACTAACGATTAAAGAGATTAATGAAAGATTACAAGATATCATGGATGAAGAGTTCGATGTGCGGACGATAAAGCGCGATATGAATGTATTAGAAAATATGGGATTTGAAGTTATACAAAATAAGGGGAAGTACGGAAAGCTTTACTATAGCCACCAATCGCGCTTATTTGAAACGTATCAATTGCGTCTCTTAAATGATGCCATTCTATCAGCGCGGTTTATTACTTCAAATGAGAAGAAACGTTTAATCAAAAAGATTAAACAATTAACTAGTAGGCATATTGCCAAGACATTACCGAGTCCGCTCCTTTTTAGTCCGTCATCGAATATCGATTATGATTTAGTAAAGATCAATATTGATTTAGTGCATCGGGCTATAAATAAGAAACAAGTCATCACATATCAATATGGGAAATATAACGTAAATAAGCAGTTTACACATAATCGTAATGGTGAACGTTATGAAGTGGAACCGTATGCCTTAATCTGGCAAAATGATTATTATTATTTGATCGGAAGGTTTATTAAAGAAGATGAGATTCGCCACTATCGCCTTGATCGAATTCGGTATATCGAACTAAGTGAAAGGACATTTCGTAAACAAGACTTTGACTTAGAGTCTTATGTCAATCGATCCTTCCATATGTTTGCAGGCAAAGATACATGGCTTAAAGTCCGTTTCAAAAACCACTTGATCAATGCGATTCTTGATCGATTCGGACATGATGCACGCATTCGCTCCATCGATGATCAACACTTCATGTTAACAACAAAGGCAAAGCTATCTGACGGGCTAATCAGCTGGTTACTTTCCTGGGGAGACCAAGCAAAAGTCTTATCCCCCGACCATGTAATAGAAGCGATAAAAGAAAGAATCCAACAAATGAAAAATCTATATGAATCATAATTAACAAAAGGTGTGTTGATCTGGCCGTCAACACACCTTTTGTGCTGGTTTTCTGATATTAGGTCGCGTTTGTGTTTCAATGCGTTGTCTCGTTGTGTTTTTCTTCGGCGAGAGGCTGTATTGAAGTCTCAACGCGTAGTCTCGTTCTGTTTTATCGCCGCGAGAGGCCGTATTGAAGCTTCAACGCGTTATATCGGATAAAGTTAGTATAATTGTGTAAAGAGAGGTCATCTTTCATGACCCATGTTACAATGTTTTCGACCATGAAAATAAATATGATGGTATGAAAGAATGCCCCCAAATAAATATTTAAAGAGAAAGTAGAAACCGCTTATTAGAATTATCTGTTAAAGCTTCTGTGACGCTGAGGAAAGCATGATAGCTTAAATTAATTTACTAGACATAGAAAAATTAAACGATAATAGCCTTGTTTTAAACAGTGAAAAGGAATGCAATAAAAAAGGCAATCTTCTTACAGATTAAATGTATCAGTCTTAGGGATACTTTACTTTATTAAAATGCTTCGCCTCACTTAAAGGTTCACTTTATTCATTTGAATTATTAACAGCATCCGCTTTATTTCTGAACTCATAATATGAATATCGCCCCGTTTTAATAATAATAAGATTCTCGGATAAAATTTTCCTTATAGTTTGTTTAGAGACAATTTTTCCACACCATTCGTAGATTATGTTTGTTGTAATTTTTTTATTAGGGAATAGTATTTTAAACTCCACTACACTTCTTAATATGGCATGTTTCATTTCCTCTGAAAAATCACAATTTCCACACATTAGAGTTCTAAGGGTGTGACGACTTAAAAGGGAAAAGCATTTTGGACAAGTAATTCCTTTTTTGAGTTGCTTAAAATTGTAGTTTGTAATATTTTCAAAAGGGGAATCAGTGATTTGCAGGTTTTTTAATTCTTTAGCTAACTGATGATGCCCTTGATTTGGAGGAGTAAATGATCTGTTTAAATTTTGAGAGAAGCGGTTTAGTTGAGTAGGAAGTATAATAGGTAGGTTGACAGGTAGTTGATATAAAGTAAATTCAGGATTTACGAAAACGAGATAAGATTTTATTGGAATGTTATATCCAAGCTGTTGTACTAAGTGACGCAATAAATAGTCATTTTTCTTTAATTGATGTAACGGATTTCTAATTTCTTGTTGAGTTGCTTTCACATACCAGTTCCCGTTGTCTATATAAAATTCACCTTCGAAATTTTTAACCTCAAATGAAAAAATCGTTTTACCATGTACAAGTATATTATCAATCTGAAAAATGGAGTTATTACTCTCGAGTAGTAAGTCGTGGAGAATGATAGCATTTGTTGGGAGATTTTTTTTAAGTAAATTGTAAAATTCCTTTTCACCGATGTATCCCTTCATTTTCTTGTTATATCTTTGTTTCTCTTGCCTAGAAAGATTACTTCGTGCGAAAAGGATTTGTAATTTTTGTAGTGATTTTGGCTTCTCTAGTTCCTTTTTAACATTCTTCATATTATCACCTATATTATTATAAAACTTTTAAAATATGTTATATAGAATTTAAGCTAGAACAAGTATTAAATCAACTTTGTAATAGAGAAATTCCAGGTGAGTTTTTAATAGAAATATTAATTATCTCATAGAGAATATTAAGATTAGGATATAGATTTTTTAGGAATATTGAAGAAATATATGAAATCTCAATACGACTTAATCACACTTTGGTCTGATTTTATTGTCTCGTTGCATTTCATCGCCGCGAGAGGCCGTATTGAAGCTTCAACGCGTTGTCTCGTTCTGTTTTATCGCCGCGAGAGGCCGTATTGAAGCTTCAACGCGTTGTCTCGTTCTGTTTTATCGCCGCGAGAGGTCGTATTGAAGTCTCAACGCGTTGTCTCGTTCTGTTTTATCGCCGCGAGAGGCCGTGTTGGCGCTTCAATGCGTTGCCTCGTTGCGTTTCATCGTCGTGAGAGGCCGTATTGAAGCTTCAACGCGTTGTCTCGTTCCGCTTTTCATCCGTGAGAGGCTTCATTGCCCCCCTCAATGCGCCGCCACGCTGCGCTTCTTTCTCATGAGAGGCCAAATATACTTACTTTTTCCATGTTCAGCGGATTATTCAGCGGATCTGTTTTCAAGAGCCCCATCCCCCCTAATCTAATCCTCTATCCCTAACGATTCATATGGAATCTGGATATTTAAATTAATATCATCACGAGTTAAATCAAATGTTTTTACTTTAACGCGAAAATTACTTTTTATATCCATATCAGTAACTGCTACATAGATTTCTTCTTGATTCGGATCAATATAAACCCAATCTGGAACGGGAAGAAATGTTTTCATATATCGCATAATCTGTTTATTCGGCAGTTCTAATAAACCAAGGGAGATTGATTTTTGTTTCAACACCACATCACCATTGGGCTGGACCTCAGGCTCTAAATGAACAGATAATGGTACTTTAGCGGAAAAAACAGGTAACTCCCCAAGTAAGTGAACATCATCTTCGAGTGAAATTTGATAATGGTGTTCCGTCTTTCTTAATAAATGCTCTAGATAAGCATTGACCAATTCATTGACATTCTCTTTCGTTGTCTGGATTGTAAACTCGGAATATCGGTCATTGAAATTGATATCTTTTTTCGGTATGTCTAACGGTTTTGTCGGCCAAAGAAAAAAGAGACAGATACTACCGACGATGATGAGATTCACTGTCAGAAGGATAAAGAACAACCGTTTCCAGTTTCTTTTCTTTGTTTCAACATTTTTTCTTGACATTGACATAGTTATTCGCCCTCTCCAATATTACCGTTCCATCTGATTTAAAAACTGGATAATTCGATTAGCAATTACTTCGTATCCCGCTTGATTTGGATGGAAGTAATCATCAGACAATAATTCGCTCGTTCGACCGACAAATAAATCTGCAGTAGGGATAAAATATGCCCGTGAATCATTTGCAGTTACTTCCTGTCCGACTTCATTCCACTGTCTAGTTAGCTCGGTTAATTCCTCAATATCATGGAAATAAGCTTCAAAAGGATTATAAAAACCAATTAAATATACTTCAGCATCCTGATTTAATTCGCGAAGTCGTGTAAAAATATCTTTCAGTCGTGTTTCATAACGTTCCTTTTCTTTAATAAAAGGTTCGATCGTAATATTGGTAATATTCTTCTTTAGAACATACATGATATCATTAGCACCAATCGTTATGAAAATCATATCAGCACGCTTAATAGATTGAGCGATATCCACCTCGTTTAAACGCTCACGCAATTGATTCGTTCGATTGCCGCTCTTACCGAGATTTTCAATACGAGCCAGCACTTTTTTTTCTTGAAGCGTTTGCTCGAGCATACCGACGTATCCGCCTTGCTTCGTTTCATCGCCAACCCCTTCAGTTAACGAGTCACCAATAGCCACAATTTGTGCCGCTTTATTTGCAAAAATATGTTGCGCATGATCGATGATATACTGCAGCCGTTCCTTGTATGAGGGTGTTTGCGAATAGTTTTCCTCTTTTTCCTCTTCAGTTTGCTCCTCAATTTGATCATCAAGTCTTTCTTTAAAGTTAGAAACTTTTGTTTCGGTATCTGGCTTTTCAACAATAAAAAAACTGATCATTATTACAAAAGGAATTAGGAACAATAAGATTAGCCAAAATGATTTTCTTTTCATATATTATCACACCAAAATATGACTTATTAAATGTTATATATATTATCATTATAACTCTTTTTAATAAAGAAAATGATAAACATCCTTCATGATGGTCATGAAGGATGTTTAACTTTTGACGTCCTTTCACTCATTGGCTTCTTATATATGGATAAGAGATAAATCAATAATGCAATCCATATTAATGAAAAAGATAATAAATGTATGTTAGAAAATGTTTCATCATATACAAAGACACCGATAATAAGCATAATAGTCGGTGAAATATATTGTAAGAAACCAATTAAAGATAGCGGTATAAATTGCGCTCCTTTAGCAAAAAGGAGAAGTGGCACAGCCGTAATCATTCCTGCTCCAATTAATAAAGCGTGTGTACTTGTAAAAGAATGGAGTGTAAAGGCATTCTCGGGAAGCGATAAAACATAGATTAAAGCAAGTGGTGTCACAATCATCGTTTCAATCGTTAGACCAAACATGGCTGGCATATCAACGATTTTTTTTATCAAACCATAAATGGCAAAAGAGACAGCTAACCAAATAGACACCCAAGGAAATACGCCTGCATGAACGGTTAATAAAACGACACCGACACCGGCAAGAATAACGGAAAAAACTTGCCTTGTTGTCAGTCTCTCTCTTAAAACGACAACAGCTAATAAAATACTTATCAATGGATTGATATAGTAACCAAGACTTGCTTGAATAATGAAATCATGATTAACCGCCCATATATACGTCAACCAATTTAAACTGATGACAATAGAAGCACATACAATCGCTAATAATCGTTTCTTATGTAAGAACATATCACGACATGTTGAGATAAATTTAGGCCAACCGCGAACAATGGTTATCATACCAATCATAAAGACAAATGACCAAATAATCCGATGAGCTAATATTTCACCTGATCCAATGTGATCAACAAATTTCCAATAAATTGGTAAAACGCCCCATAGTACATATGCAATAACAGCATATAATGTTCCTAGTTTGGTTGTGTGATCATGTTTCAAGCGTCTTCCTCCCCATTCTTCTTATTTTTTATCTGGATCAGGCTTAAAAGGTAAATTAATTAAATTTTAGACCATTTCAATAAAAATGCAACCATTTCGTTAAATAAACTTAAAATCGTAAATGCGATAAATGCTGAATAAAGAAAACGTATAATAAATGAATTGACATCTAATGTAAATCTAACAATCGCAAAAAGCAAGACAAACTCAATATATCAAGGAGCTAAAAACATCTCTGAAAACGCTTTCAATTTCGGTGTGAATTGCGTATGATAAGAGTAGAATAAGGGAAGGGAAGGTTAAAGATATGGGTAAAAAATATAAACATTTTGAAACGGCTGTCATTCATGAAGGCTATGCTTCAGAAGATATGTTCGGGAGTTTAGCCCCACCTATTTTCCAAACGTCTACCTTTGCTTTTGAATCAGCAGAACAAGGTGAACGGCGTTTCAAAGGCGAGGAATCGGGTTATATTTACTCTAGATTAGGGAATCCGACAGTAAGAATTTTAGAGAAACGTATTGCCACATTAGAAGGTGGCGAGAAAGGGCTTGCCTTTGCCTCAGGAATGGCGGCCGTTTCAGCAGTCCTTTTCGCGTTAACAAAGGCAAACGACCATATTCTTTGTTCAGTTGGTCTATATGGTTGTACTTTCGGCTTATTAACGATGATGAAAGAGAAATATCACATCACCCACGACTTTTCACCAATGCGTACGAAAGAAGAAGTACGCTCCCTCATACGTCCTGAAACAGCATGTATTTATATCGAAACACCCATTAATCCAACGATGCAGTTGATCGACTTACAAATGGTCAGTGAAGTTGCTAAAGAATATGACATCCCTGTCGTTGTTGATAATACATTTTCAACACCTTATTTACAGCGTCCACTTGAACTAGGTTGTGATGTTGTCATTCACAGTGCGACGAAGTATATTGGGGGTCATGGTGATGTGATTGCAGGACTTGTTGTCGGCAAGAACGATTTTATTGATACGGTCGCAATGACAACCCAAAAAGATATTGGAGGGATTATCTCCCCATTTCAAGCTTGGCTTTTATTACGCGGATTAAAAACATTACCTGTTCGAATGGACCGTCACTGTAATCAAGCAGAGAAAATTGCCGAAAAGCTCATACATCACCCTTCTGTAACTGCTGTCTATTATCCGAATGATGCGATTCAACAAAAGCAAATGCGTCATGGCGGTGCGATGATTTCCTTTGAAGTTCTCGGCAATAAACATACTGCCCAATCATTACTAAATCAGTTGAAATTAATTAAAATTGCAGTCAGCTTAGGTGATACGGAGACATTGATTGAGCATCCAGCCACAATGACCCATGCGATTGTTCCGGAAAAAGAACGGCTTAAAATGGGGATTACCGATCAAATGATTCGTCTATCAGTCGGATTAGAAGCGTGGCAAGATATCTGGTCTGATTTAAAACAGGCACTTGATCATGTTCAAGCAGAGGCTCAATCTGTTATAACAAAATCATAATGGTAATATGGGGCAAACTCGCCCCTTTTTTTTAATGGTGTTAAGCGAACTTTCGTTCAACAATCATATCATTGCAATAACAAAAGGAAAAAAATGTAGGAAACATCGTCATCATAGTAACGATAGCCTGTTTTTTATGCTATATTAAAGAATAAGAGTTAATTATTGTCAGTTGTTCGTTGAAAAGGGAGTGACGTCAATGGAGATAGTACCTTTATTAATTGCTCTCGTTTTTATTATTAACATCGGCTTAGCCATCTCGGTCATTTTTTTAGAAAGAAAAGATGCACCAGCAACATGGGCTTGGTTGATGGTTTTATTTTTTATTCCAATTGCCGGATTTTTACTCTATTTGATTTTTGGAAAGCCATTACGAGGAACACGTATTTTTAAATGGGATAAAAAGAGCAGACTTGGTGTAGAAAAGGCCGTTCGTGAACAGATGCGAGCTTTAGAACAAAATCAATTCTACTTCAGACAAAAGGAATTGATGGAATACAAAGATTTGTTTTATTTGCATTTACGTAATGATGAGGCGATTTTTACGCAAAATAATCAAGTTGATATTTTCACAGATGGCCATGATAAATTCTCAGCTTTAATTAAAGACATGGAGCAAGCAACGGACCACATCCATTTATTATACTACATTATTCGTCATGATGAACTCGGCCAACGAATCGCTAAGACGTTAATTAAAAAAGCTAAAGCAGGCGTAGAAGTACGTGTGCTCTATGATGATATGGGTTCAAGAATGTTACGGCCGAAATTTGTCCGTCGTTTAAGGCAAGCCGGGGTTCATGTCGATTCATTCTTTCCACCAAAGATACCAAAAATAAACTTTAAAATTAATTACCGTAACCATCGTAAGCTTGTGATTATCGATGGGAAAATCGGTTATATCGGAGGATTTAACATCGGGGACGAATATTTAGGAAAGAGCAAGAAGTTCGGTTATTGGCGTGATACACATTTACGTATCGAAGGAGACTCAGTACGTAATATGCAAACACGATTTATTTTAGATTGGAATCAGGCTTCGAAAAACAGGATTTCATATGAAAAACGTTTCTATGATGCGATTCCAAAAGGGGATACGGGTATTCAGATTGTCTCAAGTGGCCCTGATTCGCATTGGGAACAAATTAAAAATGGGTACATAAAAATGATTATGTCGGCAAAAGAATATATATACCTTCAGACCCCATATTATATTCCAGATGAAAGTTTGCGGGACGCTTTACGTATCGCCGCCTTGTCAGGAGTCGATGTAAAAATAATGATACCGAATAAACCAGATCACCCATTTGTTTATTGGGCAACATTTTCACATATCGGTGATTTATTAAAAGCTGGAGCAGAAACATATATTTATCAAAAAGGATTTATGCATGCTAAAACGATAGTTGTCGATGGGAAAATTGCTTCAGTTGGTACTGCAAATATTGATGTGCGCAGCTTTCGGCTTAATTTTGAGGTCAATGCTTTTATTTATGATATTGATATTGCACAACAGCTTGCGAAAATTTTTGAAAAGGATATGGCTAACTCAACACAAATGCCTAAATCATTGTATGATAAGCGTTCATTGGGCATTCGCTTTAAAGAATCCATCTCGAGGCTCTTGTCACCAATTTTATGAATGGGGCGAGAATACTTGCAATTTTGTCATAAGGGGTACAAAAATGCTAAAATGAAAGTAGCAAGATCACTACGATTGGAATAGGGAGGAAATGACATCATGAAGGCAAAACCATGTTCAAATTCATTAGCAGTAAAAATTTCACAAGTGATGCCACCAGATACAAACCCTCACGGCACATTATTTGGTGGAAAATTAATGGCATATATTGATGATGTGGCTGCTATCGCCGCTATTCGTCACGCGCGAGAAAATGTTGTCACAGCATCAACAGATTCCATTGATTTTATTGCACCAGTCAAAGCGGGCAATTCAATTTGTGTCGAAGCATACGTTACATGGACACATAAAACATCGATGGAAATTTTTGCTAAGGCAATTACAGAAGATTTAATTACCGGTGAGCGTCAAGTATGTGCTACAGCATTTCTAACATTTGTGGCAGTAAATGAAGACGGCCGACCAATTCCAGTTCCGCCAGTTTATCCTGAGAGCGAACATGAGAAGTTATTACATGCCGGAGCACCTGTCCGTGCGGCACAACGTCGTGAAAGAAGACAACAGTCTAAACAATTCACTGAAATTTTTGGAACAGAATATCCATGGCTACGTTCTAAGTAAACTAATCATCCCCGACGATTTTAACCGTTCGGGGTTTTTTCGTCAAAGGTCTGATTTTTGAAAAAAGCACTTTAATATACATAAAAACAGGATCTCTTAAAAAGTGTGGAGTATTCCGTTTTAAATTTGAATATAATTGTATGATTATTTTCTTCAAATGGTGGGAAAGTATGCGTGAAGGGTTGATAAAAAAATTGGTGATCCATACAAACAGAAAGAATATATCAGCAGTATTTCACCGCTCTTTCACGCTCAAAAATTAACAAGCCACTTATCGTTTCACAAGTAAAGTCTGATGATATTGTTGAAAAGGTAAGGGAAAATGGTGTACCAGTTGAATATATCATATTTAAAGATGAGGGCCATGGCTTGTCTAAACGAGAAAATCGAATCAAAGGTTTTCGTGCTATTCGCGAGTTTTTAGATCGATTTTTGTAAGGTCGATTGTTTTATGTAGGTGTAGCGAATACTAAATTTATGATGCTTTGGCATTAAATGGGCGGTCGCTACGCTATAAGTAAAAAAATCCTTGTCAAATAAATAGTAAGCGCTTACAATATAATTATAAAGGTTATAAGGTGTGGAGGATATGTATCAATTAGGATTCATTCCGTTATTTAATTTTTTAAGGAGGCTATCATTCGATAGTCTCCTTTTTTTATGCGCTTTATGACATTAAAGTAATGCAATGGAGGTGCAAGATGATATATTTATCAGAACACGGTATTACACTAGAAGAAGTAAAGAAAATTGTATTACATGGGGAGAAGGTCACCTTATCCGGTGAAGTCAAAACTCGAATTCATGCTAATCGGCAAATAGTTGAAGAGCTGATTGATAAGGAACAGACAATGTATGGTATTAATACAGGATTTGGCAAATTTAGTGATGTGATTATTCCAAGTAAAGATTTAACAACATTACAATTAAATTTGATCCGTTCCCATGCTTGTGGTGTAGGTGAACCATTTTCTGAGCATGTTAGTCGTGCTATGGTTCTATTAAGAGCAATCGCCTTAAGTAAAGGGTATTCCGGTGTTCGAGTTCGCTTAGTTGAACAATTATTAGATTATGTTAATGCGGGGATTCATCCAGTTATCCCTGAACAAGGTTCACTCGGTGCAAGTGGTGATCTCGCACCCCTGTCCCATTTAGCTTTAACTGTGATTGGTGAAGGGGAGGTTTTTTATAAAGGGAAACGTATGCCAACGATAGAGGCTTTGGCTCAGGCCCAGCTCACACCACTGAGACTTGAAGCGAAGGAAGGCCTTGCGCTTATTAATGGGACACAAGCGATGACTGCCGTTGGGGCCATTGCCTTTTTCGAAATGGAGAAACTCCTTTATCAGAGTGAGCAGATTGCTGCGATGACATTCGAAGGGCTAAGGGGGATTATCGATGCCTTTGATGAGGCGGTACATGTGGTTCGTGGTCACGAGGAACAAATTGGAGTGGCTAGACGGATGCGTGAATTATTAAAGGATAGTCTTCTTATTACGAAGCAGGGAGAAGTAAGAGTCCAAGATGCCTATTCATTACGTTGTATACCACAAGTACTTGGCGCATCTTGGCAAACCGTTCACTATGCTAAAGAGAAATTGCAAACCGAAATCAACGCCGTGACCGATAATCCACTGATTTTTTCAGAAGCTGAAAAAGTAATATCAGGAGGAAACTTCCATGGGCAACCAATTGCATTTGCAATGGACTTCTTGAAATTAGGCGTTGCAGAAACAGCAAATTTATCAGAACGACGAATTGAACGTTTAGTCAATCCGCAATTAAATAACGGTTTGCCACCATTTTTAAGTCCAAATCCAGGTCTTGAATCCGGGGCGATGATTTTACAATATACCGCTGCATCACTCGTATCAGAAAATAAAACATTAGCACACCCAGCAAGTGTCGATTCCATTCCATCATCAGCTAATCAAGAAGATCATGTTAGTATGGGAACGATTGCTGCCAGACATGCTTATATGATGCTACAAAATACGCGGATGGTGATTGCCATTGAATTAATTTGTGCCATGCAAGCGGTTGAACATTATGGCGTTGACCAAATGGCTTCACAAACACGCGAATTATATAAACAGGCGAGAGAAGTCGTTCCATCGATTGAGAGAGACCGAATATTTCATACAGATATTGAGAAATTAACGACATGGCTTAAAGAAAACTAATTGTAGGGTTTCAATGCGTAGTCTCGTTGTGTATTTTCATGCTGAGAGGCTGTATTGAGGCTTCAATGCATAGCCTCGTTGTGTATTTTCATCGTGAGAGGCAGTATTGGGGTTTCAATGCATAGTCTCGTTGCGAATTTTCATGCTGAGAGGCAGTATTGAGGCTTCAATACGTTGTCTCGTTGCGTATTTTTCTCGTGAGAGGCTGTATTGGGGCTTCAATCCGTTGTCTCGTTGTGTATTTTCATGCTGAGAGGCTGTATTGAGGCTTCAATGCGTAGTCTCGTTGCGTATTTTTCTCGTGAGAGGCTGTATTGGGGCTTCAATACGTTGTCTCGTTGTGTATTTTCATCGTGAGAGGCAGTATTGAAGCTCCAATGCATTGTCTCGTTGCGTATTTTTCACGCGAGAGGCTGTATTGACGCTTCAATGCGTTGCCTCGCTGTGTATTTTCATCGTGAGAGGCTGCATTGGGGTTTTAATGCGTTGCCTCGTTCTGTATTTTTCTCGTGAGAGGTTGTATTGAAGCTTTAACGCAACGTAATATAATGCATTTTACATTATTATTTCTCGCATTTAAGCGTGACCCATTTTTCTGCCCAGTCCTCGATTTCTCGAATAACTGGTTCTAATGCTTTTCCCTTTTCAGTTAATGAGTATTCGATGCGAACCGGAAATTCGGAATAAACTTTCCGATCGACAATCCCCTCTTTTTCAAGCAACTTTAAACGTTCGGAAAGTAGCCTTCCACTAATAGGTAAGTCCGCCTCCATCTCTGAAAAACGTTTTGTACCTTTTAATAATTCAGAAAGGACAAGTCCAACCCATCGTTTACTAAATAACTGCATCGCTTTTTCAAACTTCGGACATAATGGAGCCAAAAATATCCCCTCTATCTATAATATCTATTTTAACTATATAATAACTTACAAAAAGTAACCTATACTTATCATAACATAATGTAAACTAGGTGTAAAATAGGGGATTTATACATTTACACTCTTAATTGTACTATTTCTTGTTTTGTGAAATAATTAAAGAATCAAGTGTAATGGAGGGAATTCGATGATTAATCAAAAAACGATGGAAAAATATGCGGAATTAGCATTGAAAACAGGAGTAAATTTACAAAAAGGTCAACCGATTATGATTACAGCTCCAATTGAAACGGCAGATTTCACAAAAGTTGTTATACGAAAAGCGTGGGAAATCGGTGCTAAAGATGTCCTTATCAATTGGGTTGATGACGAGCTGCAACTTTTGAAATTTCAGCATGCTCCAGAAGAAGTAATTGGTTCGTTTCCTGAATGGCGTGTGAAACTTTATAATTCAATTGCAGAAGATGGAGGCGCGGTCCTCAATATCTTTTCCACAAATCCAGACCTCTTAAAAGACGTGGATCCGAAACGAATTGCTTTAGCGAACAAAGCATCAGGGGAAGCATTGACGAAGTTTCGGGAATATACAATGACCAACCGAATAACATGGTCGATTATTTCCGTACCAACAGGTGACTGGGCTCAAAAAATCTTCCCAGATCTAACGAAAGAAGAAGCAACAAAAAGTCTATGGGAAGCGATTGTGAAAATTGTTCGCGTTGATCAAGAAGATCCAATTGCAGCATGGGAAGAGCATAACCAAACACTTCATAAGGCACGTACGGTTTTAAATGAGAAAAAATATAAGAAAATTGTCTTTAAGGCACCTGGAACTGATTTAGAAATCGAACTACCAGATGGTCATATTTGGGCAGGGGGCTCTGAAAAATCAGCAGAAGGGATTACGTTTAACCCGAATATGCCAACTGAAGAAGTGTTTACAATGCCGCATAAATATGGTGTCAATGGAACCGTATCAAGTACAAAACCATTGAACTATGGTGGTAGCCTCATCGATAACTTCAGCTTAACGTTTAAAGACGGAAAAGTCGTTGATTATAAAGCAGAACAAGGTGAAGATACGTTAAAACATTTGCTTGATACCGACGAAGGTGCGAAGCGTCTTGGTGAAGTAGCTCTCGTTCCACATGAATCGCCTGTATCACAATCAGGATTAATTTTTTATAATACATTATTTGATGAAAATGCTTCATGTCATATCGCACTCGGTAAAGCATACCCGATTAACATAGCTGACGGTTCTGATATGACAAAAGAAGAGCTTGACAAGCACGGCGTTAACGATAGCATCACCCATGTAGACTTTATGATCGGTTCAGAAAAACTTGATATTGATGGTGTCCTTGCTGATGGCACAACAGAACCCGTCTTTCGAAACGGTACTTGGGCCATAGATATAAAATAATAAGAAAAGGTGTAGAAAATGCTTGTTTTTCTACACCTTGTTTATTTTATAGTGAGGTAGGCGAAAGCCGGGGGTTTCACGACTAATCGAGCCCTCCACGCCCAAAATCGAACGGCCTCAGGCTAGAATCGAGCACCCCACGCCTCAACTTAGCGTCCAGCACACTCCCCAAATGAACAAGATACTAACTAAAGTCTAAAATCGCCTCTTCATATAGAGCCCGTAACGACTACCCTCCTCTCTACATCAATCCATGTTTCACTAAGACAGCTTTAATTAGCGTATAACTATATTCCTCAGGCAAGGCTTCTTTTAATGGTTTTAGCCGCGGTTCATCGATTTCGCGGTGCTTTTCTAAAACGAGTGCCTCTTCTTTCTCATTGAAAAAAATATCCCAGATGACTGTATGGCCCTCTTGATATGCTTTAAAAATATGACTTTCAATCGTCTGTTGTGACAAATCACGCATGATGGCGATTTCCTTAAACGTCTTTCCCGACTTAAAAAGCTCATAACTGATTAAGTGGCTAGCGCGCGAATCCTCACGATGCGATGGACGCGAAGATGACTCTGTCCAATCTGTAATCTGAATCCGTGCCTTTTTCTCCGGATGGGAAGCATGCCAGGTTGCAATGGCCTCTAGAAAAGTTTCGCCATATTGCTCATATTTTCGTTCACCGACACCTTTGATTTGTAAAAATTCCTCCTTCGATTTCGGAAGGTAACGACACATATCTTTTAATGTCGCATCTGAGAATAACACATATGGCGGGACTTCCATTTCATCCGCAATTTGCTTACGAAGTTGTCGCAATTCCATAAATAAATCTTCGTAATAATCGGTTGTTTCAACGGTTGGAATGGGAGCGGTATACATGGTCACGGTTTGTTTCCCTTTTAACACATCGACCGACTGAGCATTTAATTTTAACGTCGGATAACGCCCGCCGACAGATTGCAGTAAGCCTTCTGCGATTAAAAATTGAATCCATCCTGTAATCTCTCTTTCGGTATAATTTGAAAGTAACCCATACGTTGATAACGTCGTAAACCCAAGTTGGCGTACTTTTTTATCGAGTGAACCTCTTAACACTTTGGCCGTTAGACTAATCCCATAATGTTCACCCATCCGCTTCACACAGGATAAAATCATCTGTGCTTCCTCAGTCATATCGACTTTTTCTTTACGAAACGTACAGTTACTACACTTCTCGCATGCTTCAATTGGCTCCACATCATTAAAATATTGCAAAATATATGAGGCTAAACAGCTATGGGTATGACAATAATTAACCATTGCTTGTAAATTTTCATATTCTTTTTGTTTCGCGACGTCATCCATCATGGATTGCTCGATTAGAAACTTTTGCAATTGCACATCTTGTGGAGAATACAATAAAATACAATCACTCGGTTCACCGTCTCTACCAGCACGTCCAGCTTCTTGGTAATAGGATTCGATATTCATTGGCATCGCATAATGGATAACAAAACGAACGTTTGATTTATCTATTCCCATGCCAAATGCATTCGTTGCAATCATGATGTTGACTTCATCATGAACAAATTGCGTCTGTGCAAGCTGTCGCTCTTCTTCTGATAAGCCAGCATGATATTTAGCGACCGAATAGTCTTCTCTCTTTAACCATTCATATAAACCATCAACTTGTTTTCGTGTCGCAGTATAAATAATTCCTGATTCCTCGGTTCGCTTTTCTAAAAATGTTCGTAAATAGCTGCGTTTATCCTTCCCTTTAACGACGTGGAAAGATAAATTTTCACGTTTAAAACCCGTGTTGACAATATGATCTGGTTGAATATCTAATAATGATTGAATATCTGAAATCACTTGTTCTGTAGCAGTAGCCGTTAAAGCAACATATGTATTAACATGCTTTAATTGTTTTAAAACGGGGACAATCAAACGATAACTTGGGCGAAAATCATGACCCCATTGTGAGATACAGTGTGCTTCATCAAAGGCAACAAATGAAATAGGGATCGATTGAATGATTTGCATAAACCAATTGGAATCAAAACGTTCTGGCGCAACGTAAACGAATTTATATCGTCCGGCCTGCAGTCCCTTTAGTCTGTCTCGTTGCTCATCATTAGACAAAGATGAATTAATAAATGTTGCTGCAATTCCTAATGATATCAGGGCATCAACCTGGTCTTTCATTAATGAAATAAGGGGAGAGATAATAATAGCTGTTCCATCCATAATGAGCCCTGGAATCTGATAACATAAAGATTTTCCACCACCAGTTGGCATAACGGCAAGTGTATGCCGTCTATGTAAAATATGATCAATTACCTTTTTCTGACCTGGTCGAAAAGATGAATAACCAAAATAGGTTTGTAGGATTTTCTCTGGTTGATTAGACATGGAAATCCCTCTCTTTCTTCTACTCAATCCTATCATATTTTTTAGTAATAAATGAAAACATAAAAATATGATTTTCCTATGCACAATGTCAAGTTATTCACATTTCATATCAGAAAGTGATTAATTTATGTTTATCTAGGGAAATTAAAACATAAAGTTACTGTCATATAAATAAAGTGAATTTTTTAAGGGTAGCTGTTTACTTTTTGTTCAAACCCATATACAATGTCTTTATATTTTACTAAAAATTAGAATTCACAGGGGGATGACATGAATCCATCATTATTATTTGAAATTATGTTAATTGGTCTTTTGGGGATTGGTTCACAATGGATTGCTTGGCGTTTTAGAATGCCTGCCATTGTCATTATGTCGATAACCGGACTATTAATCGGACCTATCTTTGGTTGGATTAATCCACAAGAAGACTTTGGAAGTTTATATAATCCATTTATTTCCGTGGCCGTTGCGATTATTCTTTTTGAAGGTAGTTTAAATTTACGTTTTAAAGAATTAACAGGTATCGGGCGTCCGATTTTTCGTATTGCCACGGTAGGTGCATTTATTGCTTGGATCCTTGGATCGCTCACAGCACATTATATAGCAGGCTTATCATGGGCAGTTGCTTTTGTTATCGGTGGGCTGTTTATCGTCACTGGTCCAACGGTTATTATGCCACTTTTAAGACAATCAAAACTTAAACCACGCCCAGCGAAGATTTTAAAATGGGAAGGGATTATTGTTGACCCGATTGGTGCCTTACTCGCTGTCTTCGCCTTTGAAATTATTTTGTACTTCACTGCTGAAGATCCAAGTGGTACACGACTTCTCCTTTTCTTTGCTGCATCTGTCTTTGCTGCTCTTTTTGGATGGGCATGTGGTCGTGGAATTGGTTGGATGTTTGAAAGAGGGTATATCCCTGAATTTTTAAAATCTCCGACTGTATTTATCGTCGTCATTCTCTGTTTTACCATTCCAGACGAAATCGTTCACAGTACCGGATTACTCTCAGTTACAGCAATGGGTCTCACTTTAGCTAATATCGGTGTTAGTTCTGTCACAGAGATGAGGCATTTTAAAGAAAATATGTCGATTCTTTTAATATCGGCTATTTTCATCATGCTAACTGCATCGTTACAACTTGAGACGTTATTACAAATTTTCCAGCCGAATATTATCGGTTATGTGTTATTAATGATGTTTGCTGTTCGCCCACTATCCATTTTCCTATCGACGATCGGGACGAGTTTGACGCTTAATGAAAAAATGCTTGTCGGTTGGATTGCTCCACGGGGAATTGTCGCATTAACTGTATCGAGTTATTTTGCAGGTATTCTCCTAGAAGCAGGGTTTAAAGATGCAACCATCCTGACGACATTAACATTCGGCTTAGTATTCTTTACCGTTTTAGCACATGGGTTTTCAATCGGGCCATTGGCGAAAAAGTTAAACCTATCAATGGAAGGGCATCCAGGGACGCTAATTGTTGGTTGCAACCGATTCACTGTTGAATTAGCAAAAACGTTACAAAAAGTAGATATTCCAGTTATTATCGTTGACTCGTCATGGCGGAAATTACGCCGTGCTCGCGAAGCAGGTATCCCGTTCTATCATGGTGAGATGCTTTCCGAGCAAACGGAATACCATTTCGATACGATGCCTTATGAATATTTAATTGCCGCATCAGATGATCCATTTTATAATTCACTTATTTGTACAACATTTATGCCTGAATACGGTCGCACCAATGTGTTTAAAGTCAGTCCATATGACCAAATGAACATTAACACAACACGTGAAATCGTGCCAAAAGTTGCGGGGCGTGTTTTATTTAAAGAAGAAGTGACGATGACTGAATTAAATCAGATGCTTGAGAGCGGATTTGTTTTTCGTCATACAACGATTACGAATCAATTTACGTTTAAACACTATATGGATGAGAAAGACAATAACACCATTTATCTTTATTTGATTAAACCATCTGGTGCGGTGAAGTTTTTTACAGAGGACATGAAGCCAGTACCAGAAGTTGGTGATGTTATCGTTAGTATCACACCTCCAACGAAAGAACAAGCGAAAATTCAAGCAAAGATTGAAAAAAAGCGAAACAATGACTCAGAAGAATAAATATAAAAACGCTTGGACTATAAAATGTCTAAGCGTTTTCTATATTTAGTCATATTTTTCGAGCTTCTTATAGACTTCCGCAATTTCTTTTTCCAGGCGAATAAGTTGCTCTTCTGCAGACGAAACTCTTCCTTTAACATATTCTAATTTATCCATGTCGCTTTGGATCCGTGCATAGTCTGCTTTTAAATTATCTAATTCATCTAGCAATGCTTTTTTTGACATATTTAACCACCCCTTTAAATTTAGTGTAGCAAGTCACTAAAATAACTGCAATGGCTATGCTGTTAGAAAGCCGACTATATACATCGCTGAAACACTAATGCATCCTCTCATGATAAAAAGCTTCGAAAGACATCATTGTGTTAGAGCGTCAATACGGCCTCTCGTAGGAATAAAACGCAACGAGACAACGCGTTGAGGCTTCAATACAGCCTCTCGTGGCGATGAACCCCAACGAGACAACGCATTGAGGCTTCAATACAGCCTCTCATGACGATGAACCCCAACGAGGCAACGCATTGAGGCTTCAATACAGCCTCTCGTGACGATGAACCCCAACGAGACAACGCGTTGAGGCTTCAATACAGCCTCTCGTGACGATGAACCCCAACGAGGCAACGCATTGAATCGTCAAAGCGGCCTCTCGTGGGAATAAACCCCAATGAGGCAACGCATTGAAACCCCAATACGGCCTCTCATGATAAGAAAACGCATAAATCTATAAAAAATGATTGACATTTTTTGCAAAACAGTGTTTAATGAAATTAATCGCATATTCCTAAAGGGGAGTAGCTGTACAGTTTAAGTCGTCATGACGAGAGAAATCTCCGGCTTAATCTGGCAATGATATTGAATTGTTAGCGAGACCTTTACCAAGTCAAGGTAGAGGTCTCTTTTTTAATGGCCTTTACCGTTCATGGTAGAGGCCTTTTTGTTTTTAGAATATTAGTGGGAGGGAATGATAACTAAGAATAGCAATATGCGAAATAAACCGTAACTTTTGCCGGACTGAATGATATAGGAGTGAAGATAATGGATATACAATTATTGATGGAATATATATGGGTTTTAGCTATTTTAGTTGGATTAGAAGGATTATTAGCAGCTGATAATGCGCTCGTCTTAGCAATTATGGTTAAACATTTACCGAAAATCCAACGAAAAAAAGCACTCTTTTATGGCTTACTCGGTGCCTTTGTCTTACGTTTTGGATCATTGTTTATTATTTCGTTTCTTGTCGATGTTTGGTGGGTACAAGCACTTGGTGCGGCCTATTTACTAATTATGTCGATTCATCACCTGTATACGAAATTAAGATCAAAAGATGATACAGAAGAAAAACCGTTACCAGAAGATACAACGCAACAAGAAGTGTCAAAAGCGAGTTTTTGGATGACAGTTGTCAAAGTTGAATTTGCGGATTTAGCCTTTGCGGTTGATTCCATCTTAGCAGCGGTTGCTTTGGCTGTCGCCCTCCCTGCTACAGGATTAGGACAAATCGGTAGTTTAGATGCCGGACAATTTACCGTTGTATTAGCTGGTGGTATGATTGGATTAATTATCATGCGATTTGCTGCTAATGTATTCGTCGAGTTATTAAATAAAAAACCTGGTCTCGAAATCGCAGCATTCATCATTGTTGGATGGGTCGGTGTTAAATTAGCCTTACTCGTTTTCGCCCACGAGGAAATCGCTTTGATTCCACACGAATTTCCACATTCAACATTATGGAAAATCATTTTCTACTCTGTGTTAGTTGGGGTAGCTGTTCTCGGTTGGTTTTTATCAGGTAGAGACAAACAAAGCGAGCGTGTTTAATCCGCTCGTTTTTTTTGTCTGGAATGAGTAAAATCTCTAGATTTATGTAAAGAGTTTGTAAAAAATGGATACAAAATAACTGTCATATGCTATCTTTAGACTATCTAAATGAGTTTTTATGGGAGGCAATATGAAGAAACAGTCATTACTTGAAATCTTTTTAGCTTCATTAAAGTTAGGCTTAACCTCATTTGGCGGACCGGTTGCACATCTCGGTTACTTTAAAGATGAATATATTGATAAACGCAAATGGCTTGATGATCGGACCTATGCAGATGTGATTGCGCTTTGTCAATTTTTGCCTGGACCCGCTAGTAGTCAAGTCGGCATGGCGATCGGTATGTTACGCGGTGGCCTAGCAGGTGGCATCTTATCTTGGATTGGATTTACGTTGCCATCTGTCTTAGTCCTAGTTCTGTTTGCATTTGTGTATCAATCCTATACATTAGGGGATGCGACTTGGATTAGTAGCTTGAAGATTGTTGCTGTGGCAGTCGTCGCACATGCTTTAATTGGCCTCGGGAAAAAGCTAACACCAGACCGCCCCCGTTTAGCAATTGCTTTAACATCAGCACTTGCTATGCTTTTGTTCGCTTCGGCGTGGTTACAAATTGTTGTCATTATAGTTGCTGGGATCATAGGTTATATCTTGTTCGTAGGTAAAGAGCAAGAGGCAAACATCCAGTTCCATGTTCCGTTTTCAAAAAAACATGGCATCTTTGCTCTTATACTCTTTACCATACTCATCATTGGCTTACCAATCGGGGCTCTGTTACTGAATAGCCAATCGCTGAATCTTATGGATACCTTTTATCGGGTCGGGTCATTAGTCTTCGGTGGCGGTCATGTCGTTTTGCCCCTTTTAGAAAGAGAAGTTGTTCCTGACTTGATTACTAGTGGTGAGTTTCTTGCTGGGTATGGGATGGCCCAAGCTGTACCAGGTCCACTCTTTACGTTCGCTAGTTATCTCGGAGCAATGATTAACGGCATTCCTGGTGCTATATTGGCTACTATTGCTATATTTCTGCCATCATTTTTACTTGTCATTGGTACATTACCTTTTTTACAAGAATTAAGAACACGTCCTCGTTTTCAAGGGATATTAACAGGTGTTAATGCAAGCGTTGTCGGTATTTTATTAGCAGCCTTTTATGATCCAGTTTTCACAAGTTCAATATTTAGCGGTGCTGACTTTGCTTTGGCACTTATATTATTTTTCCTACTGAATGTGTGGAAATTACCAGCTTGGTTCATTGTTATTTTAGGTATCGTTTTTGGTGAAGTATTAACATACGTTTAATAAAATAAGAAAAGCTCCCAGTATCATGCGGGAGCTATTTTTAATAGTTCCTATTTCAGGTCTGAAGGATTAAAGAGAGCAGCTTTTTAAAATTTGATATCATGTGGTTTTATTCTTTCGGAGAATCGTAAGACTTGCAATATATTGAGTAATAATGAGATATAGGCCAATTAAGATTAGGACGATAAAATTGGGTTCAAACATGACGAGGGGAATAAGCTTTTTTTATTCGAAAATAATTGACTACTCAGTTTTCCGGAAGTTATATTTTTTGTAAAGAAAATAAGAGCATTCACTTGAAATTTTTCACAACCCTTTGTATAGTTAATTCATAGTAAATCCATATGAATTGTATGTAACGTATTTTGATTTCAGGACATACGATGAATAAAATAACGAGGAGGAAAGAAAATGGATTCATGGTTTGTACTTATAAACGTTATTATATTACTAGTTTTTATTGGTCTGTTAATTTATATGCAAAAGAAACATGTATCTTTTTCGAAGCGCGTCTTTACAGGACTCGGTATCGGTATTGTACTTGGAGTTTTACTGCAATATGTTTACGGTGCTGAATCAGAAGTATTGGCACAAACAGTTGATTGGTATAGTATTGTCGGGAGTGGTTACATCCGCTTTCTAATGATGATCGTTGTGCCATTAGTCATGGTCTCAATCATTCAATCGATTATTAATATGGAGAAGTCGAGTGAATTAGGGAAAATTTCTGCCTGGATTATCGGTATTCTCGTCACAACAGCGATGGTTGCCGCTTTAATTGGGATTGTAACATCAACCGTGTTTGATTTAGATGCTGCCCAAATTGAAGCAGGGCAGGCAGAAGAAGAACGCGGACTTGTGATGGAGGAGCGTCTGACTGAAGTTGAAGATCTATCTACACCACAAAAAATATTAAGCTTCATCCCGTCTAATATCTTTTTAGATATGACAGGAGAGCGACCGACATCTGTAATCTCAGTCGTTATCTTTTCAATGATTGTTGGTATTGCAGTTCTTGGTTTACGACGGAAAAAACCAGAGCAAGCTGAACTATTTACGAAAATCGTGAATGCCGTTCATGCGGTCGTTATGCGTATGGTAACTTTAATTTTACGTTTAACACCGTTTGGGATATTAGCTTTAATGGCTAACACAGTTGCGAAAACGAGTGTATCAGGCATTATGGAACTAGGTAAATTTGTCATTGCTTCGTATGTCGGTTTATTCGTTATATTTATTTTTCATCTTGTCTTGCTCGCACTGTTTGGTTTAAATCCTTTCACTTATTTGAAAAAAGCCTTGCCCGTCTTGACGTTTGCCTTTACATCTCGCTCAAGTGCAGGTTCAATTCCTTTGACAAGTCAAGTACAACGTGAAACTCTCGGTGTAGAACCAGGAATTGCAAATATGGCTGCTTCATTCGGAGCAACCATTGGGCAAAATGGCTGTGCGGGCTTCTACCCAGCGATGCTTGCTGTCATGATTGCTCCGACAGTCGGAATTGACCCATTAGCACCTGAATTTATTGTAAAACTTGTCCTCATCATTGGTATTAGTTCATTCGGTGTCGCTGGTGTCGGTGGAGGGGCAACATTTGCTGCGTTAATCGTTCTATCATCAATGGGCTTACCTGTTGCTCTAGCGGGGATCTTAATTTCAATCGAAGCTTTAATCGATATGGGACGTACAGCAGTTAATGTCAATGATAGTATTTTAGCAGGAACGTTAACAGCTCGCATTTTGAAGAAATTAAATATCAAGCAATTCCACGACAAAACGACCCTTGATGAGAAGATGGTACTCTAGCATGAGGGACTGTATGTAAACATAGAGGGATGCAATTTTTTAAGATATACTACCGGGTATTCAAAACACTGAACAAGTGTTAATGATATCCGGTAGTTTTTTACCTTATCCATTCTAATCACGTACCATTTTTAAAACTCTCTCCAACGGTTGTATTTCTCGGACGACATGATAGGATCCGAATGGACACCCCTTCAACTTCACCCGTTCTAGTACATGTGTCATTGTCATCTGTTCAGGCTTGAATGATTCTGTTAGTTCTTCCCAAAACAAAGGGGTTGCAACGCTTGCCTCTTCGGTTTTCCGCGGAGAGTAGGGAGCGATAATCGTTTTGTTCTTACCATGTTGCACATAATCTAAGTATAATCGTTTACCTCTTTTAGCAATGAAGCGTTCAGTCGTAAATAAATCGGGATATTGCTTTTCAACGGTAAAAGCGATTGCTTGTGTAAATACGCCAGTATCTTGATAGGATAGACTGCCCTCGGGAATGGGGATATGAATTTGTATGCCTTTGTTACCCGATGTTTTAACAAACGCATATAAATGAAAGTGGTCAAGCATCTGCTTAATTAAAAGCGCTGCTCGCACGGCTAAATAAAAATAATCGCGATCAGGTGGATCAAGATCAAACACAATTTCATCAGGATAATCAGATCCAATGGTTTGAAAAGGGAGATGGTACTCAATCGCACCATGATTAGCATACCAAAGGAAAGCTGTTAAATCGTCACAACGAATCAGTTCACCGTCGGACATGTTGCGAATGGATTCAGGAGCATAAGGTGGTACATGTTTTTGAAAAAAACTCTCCCCAAAAATGCCATCCGGAGACCGAATGAGTGTGACTGCTTTATTTTTTAGAAAAGGCAACATATAAGGGGAGATTTCACGCATATAGATGAGAAAATCCAATTTCGTGACATCTTGCCAATAATCTTTTTCCAAGTTAGAAAAAGAAATCGATGGAGGAAGCATCGCCATATCTTGTTTTAGCCGTTCAATCGTACACGCCTTGGGCTGAATATCAGGTGCAAGTCGGACAAATTGTGGTTCACGAAGTTCATTACCATGTAAATCAAGCGTATTAATAACAGAACATATCGTTGGCGGTAAATGCAATATAGAACCCGAGATCTCCCCGTTTTCTCGGAAAAATTGTCGCAATATGTCAGCTTCATCACCACGTAAACCATGCTTACATTTTCCAATGTGACTCAATGTATCCCGATCATAAACGGCAACCGAAAAATAACCATTCTGTTCATCATAAGCCGTTAAAATCCCCGTTATTTTCCGCCAGTTTTTAATTTTAAACCAGTCATGATGTTTTTTACCAGGGCGATAGAGACTACTTTTTCGCTTGGCAACGATTCCTTCACTTTTATTCGCAAAAACAATCTGTTGACACTCTATTGCTTTGGAAAAAATTTCAATCAGACGCAATGGCGAAAAAATGTCGTGTGGCAAAATTTTAAATAATGTTTCCAATTGCTGTCGTCGTTCTTTATAAGTTTGCTGTTCAAGTGATTGTCCATCTCGTGTTAATAAATCAAAAGCGATGAATTGTGCTGGCTTCATTCTTTTCCCTGACCTTCCTCGTGATTGCATAAGTGAGAAATTCGCTTGATACGGATGATTTAAAATAACTAATTCACCGTCAATCGTAAGGGGAAGAATAGTTGAAACGGACGATTTATTTGCTTGGCAAAAATCAATTATCTCCGGAAATTTATCTGTTAAATCGTGATTATTTTTACTCAAAAGACGAATGTCTCGTTTAGTCCACTTTAAGACGCAGCGGAATCCATCATATTTAATCTCATAAGACCAGTCATCACCCATAGGTAAATCCAACGAAACGACAGGTTTCATTATGTCCATATGTACACGCTCCTTAAAAACTAGGTTATGCCATTTTCTAAAAAATCATCCTATGTAAATGAATAGATTATAATCCCTATCACAAACTAAAGGAAAAGGAGCGATTGATATGCATACCATGTGGAAAGGAACAATCAGCTTTGGTCTTGTGAACATTCCTGTAAAAATGCACGCCGCTACTGAAAATAAGGATATTTCCCTGCGTCAGCTCCATAAAGAATGCCAAACACCGATTAATTACCAAAAAACATGCCCCGTATGTGAGCGAGAGGTTAAAAATGATGAAATCGTCAAAGCGTATGAATATGTGAAAAATAAATTTGTCATTTTAGAAGAAGATGATTTAAAAGCGATTCAAAGAGAACAGACCGATAAAGCAGTAGAAATTATTGATTTTGTGAAACTTGAGGAGATTGATCCGATCTATTTTGATAAAAGTTATTATTTATCACCGAACGAAGGTGGATTGAAGGCATACGGTCTACTACGCCAAGCACTTCATGAAACAGGGAAAATCGGTGTTGCTAAAATGATGATTCGTTCTAAAGCGAGGCTTGCTGTTATTCGTGTTTATGAAAATACAATCGTCGTAGAAACAATCCATTATCCAGATGAAGTGAGACAAGTCGCCGATGTTCCAAACGTCCCAGAAGCAGTCGAGACCGTTAAAAAGGAATTGGACACAGCAAAGTTATTAATCGACCAACTGACAACAACATTTGACCCTGAAAAATATCAAGACGAGTATCGTCACGCATTAATTCGTTTAATTGAAGAGAAAAAAGAGAAGAAAGACGTGACAACAACGACGAAAGCACCAACACCTGATAATGTAACTGATCTCATGGAAGTTCTCCAGGCTTCTTTAGAAAAGGCGAGAAAAGAAAAAACAAAACCGCGTCAGCCAAAAAGAAAAACAGCTAAGAAGAAAACAGCTGAATAACCGCGTCGTAATTAAACACTGTCTCATATCGCTTGAGGTTAGTTTTTTTGCCCAAAACCATATTTTTCCGAAGTTCAACTAGAAGGAGACAATGCGTTGAGGACTTAATGTGGCCTCTCATGATGATAAAACGCAATGAGACAAAGCATTGAGGCTTCAATACAGCCTCTCGCCGGAGAAAAACATAACGAGACAACGTATTGAAGCTCTAATACAGCCTCTCGTGAGAAAGAAACGCAACGAGACAACGTATTGAAGCTCTAATACAGCCTCTCGTGGGAATAAACCACAACGAGACAACGCATTGAAGCTCCAATACAGCCTCTCGTGGATAAAAAACGCAATGAGACAACGCATTGAGGCATCAATACAGCCTCTCGTGGGATAGAACCCCAACGAGACAACGCATTGAAGCTTCAATACAGCCTCTCGTGGCGATAAACCCCAACGAGACAACACATTGAAGCTCCAATACAGCCTCTCGTGAAAAAGAAACGACAAGTCGGTATGTAAGTCCGTCCCTCGCTAGAAGGAGTGGCAAGTGGAGATTAATTCTAATTATATCCCGAACAAGGACAACATTTTCCATTGCAAATTAGGTTTCTCATGCTATAATAAAAATATTCAATTAAAAATTCACTCTCATATAATGGCGAGAATATGGCTCGCGAGTTTCTACCGGTTTGCCGGAAACAAACCGACTATGAGTAGCTTTGTTTGGATAGATTTTTTTTAATCATCTATCTGCTTCCTGTTTGACAGGTACTAGCCTTGGGACATAGCTCCACTCATGTTATGGAGTTTCCAGGGCTTTTTTTATTTCTGGAAGACGCGCGTATATTCTAAAAGACTAATAATATCATATGCCGAGATATCTAATCGGAAAGGGGAACAATAGTAGAATGAAGGCACTTAAGGAAAAAATTATCAGCGAAGGGAAAGTGTTATCAGACACAGTGCTAAAGGTCGATACATTTTTAAATCACCAAATCGATCCTCAACTCATGCAAGCAATTGGAAAAGAATTTGCTAAACGTTTTAGTGATGCACCGATTACTAAGATTGTTACGATTGAATCATCAGGTATTGCACCGGCAACCATGGCTGGGCTAGAAATGCAATTACCTGTTGTTTTTGCTAGAAAAAGAAAATCACTTACATTATCCTCCAATCTCTATACAGCAACGGTTTACTCGTTTACAAAACAAGAATCAAATGACATCTCGATATCAAAAAATATGATTGAAAAAGATGATGTTATTTTACTCATTGATGATTTCTTAGCAAATGGCCAAGCATTAAAAGGCCTTTATGACTTAGTCAAACAAGCAGGAGCTGATATTGCGGGAGCAGGGATTGTGATTGAAAAAGGCTTTCAATCCGGAGGCGAAAAAATACGTGAGGCTGGTATTCGCGTCGAATCACTTGCTATTATTGACTCTCTATCTAATGGACAGATCCGTTTTAGAGAGGAGAACATCACGAGATGAAATCGAATATGAGATTAACAGCGCTCGGGTTACAACATTTATTAGCGATGTATGCCGGAGCAGTGATTGTACCGCTTATCGTTGGTCAAGGACTCGGACTAACGTCTGAACAACTCACATATCTTGTTGCGATTGATATTTTAATGTGTGGTATTGCGACTCTTCTACAAGTCATACGTGGAAAAGCAATCGGAATCGGTTTACCAGTCGTGCTTGGCTGTACATTTACAGCAGTTGGTCCAATGTTAGCTATCGGTGGGGAGTACGGTGTTTCGGCTATTTATGGAGCGATTCTTATTTCAGGAATCTTTGTTATGTTAATTAGTCGTGTCTTTGGCCATCTCGTAAAATTCTTCCCTCCAGTCGTCACGGGATCAGTCGTTACCATTATTGGAATTACGTTAATACCTGTAGCAATCAATAATATGGGTGGTGGCCAAGGTGCGAGCGATTTCGGTTCACTAACAAATATCGGCCTAGCTTTTGGGACATTATGTCTTATCATTTTATTATATAAATATACAACAGGCTTTACCCGCTCAATTGCTATTTTGCTAGGGATGGCTGGCGGAACAATCGCAGCATTCGTTCTGGGTAAGGTTGATTTTGCTCCTGTTAAAGAGGCATCTTTCTTTCATATGATACAACCCTTTTACTTTGGTACACCAACAATCGAATGGTCGGCCGTTATTACGATGATTCTCGTTGCCATCGTTTCACTCGTTGAATCAACCGGTGTTTATTTCGCTCTCGGTGATATTTGTGAAAAGGATATGAATAAAAATGATTTAGTCCGTGGTTATCGTGCTGAAGGACTCGCTATAGTTCTAGGTGGTATTTTTAATGCTTTTCCTTATACAGCGTTCTCACAAAATGTCGGACTCGTACAAATGACAGGTGTTCGTTCTAGAAAAGTCATTGCAATTACGGGTATTATGCTTGTACTACTCGGGTTTTTCCCGAAAGTAGCCGCATTAACAACAATTATTCCACCTGCTGTTCTTGGTGGAGCAATGGTCGCCATGTTTGGAATGGTTGTTGCTCAAGGTATTAAAATGTTATCTAAAACGATTTTTGAATCTCAAGAAAATGCTTTAATCGTCGCTTGTTCTGTTGGGCTTGGTCTTGGTGTAACCGTCGTTCCAGAAATTTTCGGTGTTTTTCCTGCAAGCATCCAAATCTTAACAAGTAACGGCATTGTCGCGGGAAGTTTTACTGCTATAATATTAAATATTATCTTTCATATGTTGCCTTCTTCAAGAAAAGAAACTGAACAAAGCGTCCCTCATAAAGCATAGAAAAAAGGTGTCCCGACTCCTAAGCTGGGACACCTTTTTTGTATCAAGATGCATTATTAAAACAACAAGTGAGCTATTCCTACAATAATCGGTAATGTAATAAGCGTTCGTAGTAGGAAAATGATAAATAAATCTTTAAATGAAACAGGTACTTTCGAACCGAGTAAAAGACCACCCACTTCAGACATATAAATCAGTTGTGTAACCGATAAAGTTGCAATAATAAATCGCGTCATCTCAGCTTCAATAGAAGCACCTAATACAGCTGGCAAAAACATATCAGCAAAACCGATTAACATTGTTTCGGATGCTTTCGCAGCTTCAGGGACTTGCATGAGCTCTAAAAGCGGGATAAACGGATATCCTAACCACTGAAATAGAGGTGTGTACTCGGCAATCATTAATGCAATCAGTCCAAACGCCATGACAACTGGCGCAACTCCCATCCACATATCAAAGACGTTTTGAATCCCTTCTTTTAAAAATTGACCAAAACCTTTTTCTTTTTTAGCACGCTCAACAGCATTTTTATAACCGTATGAGAAGGAGTTATAACCTTCAGGAATCGATTCATCAACGGGTTTAATTGACTTTCGAACATACGTATCTTCTTTTTTCGAAAGTGGTGGAATGCGTGGCATAATAATCGCTGCGACAAACCCAGCTAAAAGAACTGTTAAATAGAAAGGTACAAACATATGTTGTAAATTAACTTGTTCAATTATGACAAGGGTGAACGTAATGGAGACAATCGAGAATGTTGTCCCAATCACAGCAGCTTCTCGTTTCGTGTAATAGCCACCTTCATATTGTTTACTCGTTAATAGGACACCAATTGTCCCATCACCAATCCATGATGCAAGTGCATCAATAGCAGACCGACCAGGCAACTTAAATAATGGTCGCATAATCTTTGTCATCCATGTTCCGACCATTTCTAATAAACCAAAATTCGTTAACAGTGGGAGAAATAGTCCAGCAAATAAAAAGACTGAGAATAGAACATGTAATAAATCACCAAGCAAAAGCTGACCCGTATTTTCGCCATAGATGACCTCAGAGCCTAATTCAAAATAAACCATAATAGAAAAAACACCGGCCAAAAGACGAGTCATAACCCAAAAAGGACTAACATAAAATAATTTATAGATAAAAGGCATCTGTCTTATTTTTTCTTCCCCTATTAGTCTCACAACAAGGGTCAATATAGCTGTTAAAATAATGATGCTCATCATAATTAAGGATAATTCATTTTTTAAAGCATCTTGAACTTTGTTAGCAAATAGGGCAATTAAGATAGAATATCCATCATTCATTTTAATGGGGACCATAAATAATAATACACCGATCAAAGACGGTACGATAAACCGTAACTGGTCACTTATTGTAAACTTTTTCATTAGCTATCTTCCAATCTGTATAATAGTGAATTGCGTCATTCTTAGTCTCTACTGGACAAGAGTGCTACTGAGTACTTCTCGGATTTTGAGGCAATTTATTCAACTCCCAATTATCGAGATCTAGGGAGGTCATTCCTTTTTTATATTTTAAAATGAAGTTTAATACTTTATTATTATACAAAAAAATGTATAAAATTGAAAGGGTAAAATGATTTGTAAGGGAAAGATTCAATTCCAACTGTTATATAAATTCGAAATCTTGCCTTTTATATGAAATAAAGGTACAATAAAACAAAAATGTGTGTGTGAAAGAAGGAGGATTTCTTGTGGAATCTTTATTAGAGTGGAAACTTAAGATTGAAAAAGAACTCGGTCGTCCCTTAAAAAAAGAGGAATTGGAGTTTGTGTCTGAATTATATGAACGCCACCTCATAGAAATACAGGAAACACGCACACCTCTAACCTCCGCATTGTCTTATTATCACAATACATTCTTCATTTAGACTAACATTCTCGTGAATCAAATAAGAACGTGCTATACTATTTAATGATGGGAAGGAGTTGTAAGAATGGCGGTAAAAAACACCATTATTTTACAAAAAATGCAGAAAGAATTAGAACACGCAACAAAAGCAGATTCCCAAACGTTCATTAAACATATAGAAAAAATAAAACTGTTATGTGAATTATTTCTGGAGGCTGAACAACATAAATCTGTTCCGTCATCACAACATATAACAGATGAAGAAATGAAAGTGATGCTCGGTCAACAAAAAAAGCAGCCATCCATTCATCATGAAGAAGCAAATGGAACATCGATATTTGATTTTTAAATAAGATGTTTCAGAACAGAACATAGAAAAAGAGGGATATCAAACATGAAGTTGTTTTTACTTTTTGGTATTATTAACGGATTTCTTGCTGTTGCCTTAGGGGCCTTTGGTGCACACGGTTTAGAAGGGAAAATTTCTGATCAATCCTTAAAAGTTTGGGAAAAGGCCGTAAATTACCAAATGTTCCATACGACGGCACTGCTAGTGACAGGCTTACTTTTAGCAAAGAGTCATTTAGCAAGTTTAACATGGGCTGGTTGGGCATTTCTAATTGGCATTGTCTTGTTTTCAGGAAGCCTATATTTTTATGCGACAACAGGCGTTCGCGCATTAGCTATGATTACACCATTTGGTGGGGTCACCTTTTTAATTGGCTGGGTTCTCCTTGGATACGCTGTAATGAAAATCGTATGACTATCATTGAATAAATAATATTACGATAATAATAAAGACAAGCACACCTCGTAGAATTTGTTTTAACGCAAGTGGCGAACGATTAGTATATAATAATAACATGCCATTACATACAAGGCTTATGATGAGCAAGAAAAGGGTCATAATCATAAAGGAAAAAGACCCCCGGATAAGTGCTATGAATCCGAATAGAAAAGCAAGACCAAGGGATACCATTTCCCACAACATGAGTCTTTCAAAAGGATGTCTCATCATCATCGCCTCATTCTTAACAAGGTAAAAGAAAGGATAGCATTGGAAACGATGCTATCCTTTTTTATGTTTTATCTCGGTGTGTATGTTGCCATTTGACCTTGATTCTGAAATGGGTATTCATAATTAATCGGTTCATCAAAAACGACATAATCAAGATAGACCATCAGCAGAAGATAACGTTTATTTGTTTCGGGGTCACTTAGAATCAAATGGTCCCGTCCAGCCGCTTCAATACGCCCTTTAAATGCTTTTTGATTACTATTAAAACGTAAATAAGCTGTCACATGTTTCCCGCGATTTAAGCGTAAAATATTTTCGATATACGATTGTTCGGCAGGTAACATGCCAGGGACATCAATTTGTGTTTGTATAGGCTGCGTTGGTTGTGTTTGTTGTGCAAACTGCCGATAAGCATAAGCCGGGTAGTATGCTGGCGATGATGCCGGATAATAAAAGTAGGGATAACTATGATTACTCGTATATCCATGATGGTGTTCACTCATTAAAAAACCTCCTATTATTTAATATACAGTCGGACATTCTGATTGTAGGGGTCTATAGAAGCAGTGTGATTTAAATCTGCCACTGTTCCACTGATTAAACCATTGGGCTGGACAATTTCCAGGTGGTTTAAAGAACCAAAGCGCATTTGTTGCTGGATGAGACCGATTTCCCATCATCACCTTCCTCGCTAGCTCTTTATCAATATCTCGTGCTCGTTGATAAAAATATCCTTTTTGTGTTGCTTCAAACCCCCCTGGACTTTGAAAGACCATCTGGGGAATCGTACGTATGTCAACAAAATCAAGACAAGTGGCCAAAACACGGTTAACGCCAACATTCCCGACCATCAGCATCCCGAGTTTCCCATCACCTTCCGCTTCAGCCCGTATTAACCGTGCTAAAAGATTAATGTTCTCTTCAGTCATTGGAACAACAGCCAAACAATCCACCTCATTTCTGTCCATAAATTTAGCATTCCATTACTGATATGTATGTTAGTGATGAAGAAATATGATAATGAGTTTTTAGAGATGAAAAAGAAAAAAGAAGAAGAAAGCCTGGGATTGAATAAGGGGTGTTTGCTTACTACAATCGAGAAATCACGACATCTCATTTAATTTTCTAGCCCGTTTAACAAGAGACCAATCTACAAGAAAGGGTGTCGACAAGTCAATCATTGACTTGTCGACACCCCTTATCCTTATAGCATTATACGTGTAAAAACGCTGGAACAGCTTGTTTCTTTAAAATATTTCCGACAAAGAAATACCCGAATTCTCCGTAACGAGAGCTAACTTCATCAAAGCGCATTTCATAGACAATCTTCTTGAATTCTAAAGCGTCATGCGCGAATAAAGTCACACCCCATTCCCAATCATCGATACCGATTGAACCTGTGATGAATTGCTTTACTTTACCAGCATATTTGCGGCCAGTTTTACTATGTTCATAGAGTAACTTCCCACGGACATCTTTTTCAAGTGTATACCAGTTTTCATCACCAATACGACGTCGGTTCATAGGGTAGAAGCAGATATGTTCCCATTTCGGTAAAGTTGGCTTCAAGCGTGCTTGAATTTCTGGCAATGTTTCCGGATCAACACCATCTTTTGACTCGCGATACTTTGCCAATTCAATAATGGACACATATGAGTGCTCTGGAATGAGGAACTCTGCCATTTTTGATTTATTCAATTCTGTTTCTAGTTCATTTAGTTCTTCCATTGTAGGACGGAGGAACATAAACAATAGGTCAGCCTTTTGCCCCACGACGGTATACATCGCATGGCTACCATTTTTTGCTTCTTCAACTGCTTCCCATTTTTCAATTAGTTTCAGAAAGCTTGTTATAGCCTCTTGACGCTCTTGTTCTGACGCGAGCTTCCAGGAAACCCAGTCAACAGACCGCATATCATGTAAAGAATACCAACCGTCCATTGTTTCTACTGCTTCAACCATCGAACATCTCTCCTTTATGTAAAATGATAAGTAACATGACTAATCGGTTATCCATAGCATAACCTAATTTTTACTATATCATAACGTTCGAAGTGGATTCATTTCAGACGCTATAACAAAACAAATCTATTGAACTTAAGCTGACCAATTTGTCACTAATTTGTAAAAAATAGCAGCGATGAATTAAAATCGAGCGCTGGTCCCCCAGAATCGAGCGGCGACACCTCAGAATCGAGCGGCGGCCCCCCAGAATCGAGCGCCGACACCTCAGAATCGAGCGCCGATACCCGAAACCGAGCCCTGGCATCGCAGAATCGCGCGATCCCGGGTCAAAATTGCGCGGTCCCAGCCGAAACCGAAAACTCATCAACCCAAGGGCTCAATCGCTTCTCATTATCTTAAAGAACGTCATTTACAATCTGCCGAATCTTTTCATTGCGTTTTACCATCATGCCCATGCGATAATGAAACGTTTCAATTTCATCTGAAGAAAAACGCCCTTCGACAAGCTCCTCACTCACATGTTGTAATGTTGACTTTGCTCGATGAATCATGTCATCAACCGTCATTATGTGACCAGTGAGTTCTGTTAATGAAGCCATTTTATTTGGGTCAACTTCAGGATAAGTAAATTTCGTCTTTTCTCCTTTAATGGCGACCCGATAAAAGTCTTGAATTAGCTGTGCCCGCTTTTGACTATCTCCATTCACGTCTAAATAAATTTGTACCGCCGCTGCATCTTTAATCCGTCGCTGAGAAATACCAGCGAACTTTCTTCCATTAATACTTAAATCATAGTCACCAGGGCAATAGGAACCGACAATTTCATATGCTTCGATATCTTGTGTCACATCTTTTAACATATACTGAACAAATGTGACCATCGCTTCATAACAATCATAGATGGAAGTTCCACCCATATTTGGCAATATCAATGAAATATTTAATATCTCTTCATCCAATAGAACAGCCAGTCCACCTGAATTACGAACAATGACATGATACCCTGCTTCTTTCAATAACGTAATCCCTTCCTCTAAATAAGGAACACGTGTGTCTGGAATTCCAAGCACAACTGTCTTTGGATGCACCCATAATCGCATCGTCGGTGGCGCTGCATGGCGACTAACCGCTGTTGCAATCGCATCATCAATCGCAAAAGATGTAACCGCTGTATATGATTTGCTTTGAAAAGTCGTTTCTTTTGTGTGATCAACATAACGAAATATTGAATGTTGGGTAATATCATGTAATGTTTTCATATAAATTCCTTTCGTAGACCATTCATTTTGAAAAAACAATGACGTATCTGATTTGCCCTTTTAACTCTCGATACACTATTATATAATAATACATAATCATCGTCGAAAAGAAACGAGTTGAATGGTAAAAATGGCATACAAAGATGAAAAATTGCATGAAGAAAAGGTATTCAAAGATCCCGTCCACCGCTATGTCCATGTGCGTGATCGTGTGATATGGGATTTAATCGGTACGCCAGAATTTCAACGACTGAGACGAATTAAACAACTCGGCACAACATATTTAACATTTCACGGTGCAGAACATAGTCGTTTCAACCATTCTCTTGGGGTGTATGAAATTGTTCGGCGCATCATCAATAACTTTAGACATAGAAAACATTGGAATGAAGAGAATCGTTTACTCTGTCTTTGTGCAGCATTATTACATGACTTAGGACATGGGCCGTTTTCCCACTCATTTGAAAAAGTCTTCAAACTGGATCATGAACATTATACACAGCAAATTATTTTAGGAGAGACAGAATCAAATCGAATCTTGGAAAAAGTATATCCAGGATTTGCACAAGAAGTGGCTGATGTCATTAATAAAACGCATTCTAATAAACTCGTTGTTAGTTTAATTTCCAGTCAAATTGATGCTGATCGAATGGATTACTTACAGCGTGACTCTTACTTTACCGGTGTCAGTTACGGTCATTTTGATATGGAACGGATCTTACGAGTGATGCGACCGATAGAAGACCAAGTTGTGATAAAGTCCACCGGTATGCATGCTGTAGAAGATTATATTATGAGTC